>NZ_JBHXNW010000005.1:46118-183422 GCF_042717365.1 Streptomyces sp. NPDC058534 | reverse complement strand
TGGGGTGGGGTTTTCCTCCCCGGCTGCGCGCGCCCCCCCTCGGGGTGGGGGGTTGCGGGGGCGGCGCGCTCTGTCGGCGCGCCCCCCCGCGGCGCCCCCCCCACGCCGACGGCTCTGCTGCGGCCACCGCGGCGCCGGGCTGCCGTCGCCCATGCCCTTCGCGACGAGGCTCGCCTTGCTCGGCTCGCCTGGCATACACAGGTGCGCTCGGCAGAAGTGGGTGCAACTCCATGGGCATGGCATGGCGGACCTCCGGCACGAGTGGGCGAGAGGTGTCAGGCTGCCTGACGGTATGCGGTGGCTGTGGCGCGAGGCGGCGCTGCCGGTCGGCGCATTCGGGCCGCTGTACGCCTCTGCCGGTGTCGGGGCGGGGCGCCGGCATGCACGCCGGCGCCCCGGGTTGGAGGCATACTGGGCAGCCGGTACTGATCACATGGTAGTCGGGCGGGTACCGCCAACAGGCCCAGCCGGTCAGCATGTATCCGACCGCCTCTGGTGATTCCCCCAGCGCTACAGCCCCTCGCCATCGGACGAGATGTGGCGCATCAGGCGGTCCAGGTGCGAGCGCATCACGGCGATCAAGTCGAAAGAACGCCCGCTGGCCAGCCACTGGACCCGCAGCCCGGCGTCGAGCGCCGCGCACTCCCGGGCGATGCTCTCATGATCCAGGCCCGCTTCGAGTTCACCCGACGCGGAGCCGGCGCGCAGACGGTCCGCGAGTTCCCGCACACCTTTCTCCTGCCACCCGGAGAAGAAGTCGTGCGCCGGGTGGTCGGGAGCGGTGGCCTCGGCGCCCACTACGACGGCCAGTTCGAGGATTCCCGGCATGGTGAGGATCTCGGCGGTGTCGTCCAGGTGGCAGCGAAAGGCGTCCCGTACCGAGTCGGACACGCGTGCCCACTGCTCGTCGAGCTGCTGATGCCAGTACTGCACCACGGCCAGCAGGAGCTGCTGTTTGTCGCGGAAGTGATGGAGCAGCCCGGCGTCGGTGATCCCGGCGTCGCGAGCGACACGGGCCAGTGAGGTCTTGCGGTAACCGTCCTGGCCGAAACGCAGCAGCGCGGCCTCCAGGATCTGGTTGCGCCTCGCCAGCCCTGTCGCGTAGCCGCCGCGCGGCCCCCGTGGTGTCCCCATGCCGACAATCTACCGAGTCCCGTCGCCGACTCCCGCGTGAGCGCCGCTGCCGCCGGGCGAGGGCCACCTTGGAAGCCCTTATGTGTGACGTGCATCACTCCTTCAATGCCTAGCGTCCACTAAGTATTGGCTTCATCATCATCCGAAAGCCAGGGAACGTTTTCGAGCCTGTGGCCGAGATTGAGCCCTGGCGCACGGCCTGGCCGTTCCACGCACGAACCCGACCCTTCCCTGTTCGCCAAAGGAGCGGCTTCATGACGCCGACGTCTGCCAGTCCCCCGCTCGACGCAGAATCGCCCGTCGACACCGCGGGATGGACCCCGCGACTGGTCACCGTACTCATTGCGCTCATCTGGCCGACCCAGCTCTTGGCCGCCGCCGGCATCCTGGGCGCCAACGCCACCGCCAGCGTGGCGCAGAGCTTCCACACCACCCACGTGGCCTGGTTCGGTCTGACGGTCGTCCTCGTCTCGACGCTGCTGACGCCGTTCGTGATGAAACTGGGTGACCGGTACGGCAAGAAGCGGCTCATGCTCGTCATGACCGGCTTGGGGGTCATCGGAGACGTCATCGCCGCGATGGCGGGAAGTTTCTGGCTGCTGCTGGTCGGACGGGCCATCGCCGGCTGTTACGGTCCGTTCGCCGCCCTGTCCTTCCCTGCCGTGCGGGACATCTTTCCCGCACGCTTGGTCAAGCCGGCCAGCGCGGTCCTGGGCAGCAGCCTCGGCCTGGTGGCCCTGGCCGCGCCGTTCCTGGCCGGCCGGCTGGTCGACGGCTGGGGCTACGAAGGCGTGATGTGGTTCCTCGCCGCGGCCTCCGCCGTCGGCTTCGCGCTGATCGCCTTCCTGGTACCGCAGACCCCGCGGCACGACCGCCGGCCCGGCTTCGACTGGCTCGGCGGCCTGGTCCTCGGCGGAGGGCTGACCGCGATCGTCTACGCGGTCGGCCAGGGACAGAGCTGGGGGTGGGCCGACGCCAAGACCCTCGGCTGGCTCACCGCCGGTCTGGCGGCACTGGTCGTCTTCTTCTTCGTGGAACGCTCCAGCGCCCACCCGATCCTGGACCTGAAGGTGCTCAGCCGCCGCCCGGTCGCCCTGGTCCTCGTCACCGGAGGGCTCGCTCAGTCCGTCGCCTACACCATGCCCGGCATGGCGATCCTGCTCGCCCTCTACCCGCACATCCCCGGCGTCTCCGCCGGTCTCGGATGGACCGCGCAGCACAACGCCGTCGTCAGCGTGACCTGGAACGCCGTGATGTTCGGGGCCGGCATCGTCGCCAGCCGCCTCCTGCGCAGGACCGATGCCCGCCTGCTCTGGTGGACGGGGCTGGCCCTGATGGCGGTCGGCTATGGCCTGGTGGGCTTCTTCCACGCCGACGAGACCCAACTCATCCTCACCTCGTGCCTGGCCAACCTCGGCGCAGGTCTCGTCGTCGCGGGAGCACCGGTGCTGGTCGTCGGTGTGGTGTCCAAGGACGAGCAAGGGCTGGGCAGCGGCATGCTCAACATGCTCATCAACTTCTTCGGCGCCATCGTCACCGCCCTCTCGTTCGCCGCCCTCGCCACACACAGCACAGTCGTGGACGGCACCGCCTTCTACCAGGACGGCGGCTACGCATGGCTCTTCTGGACCGGGGCGCTGCTCACCGCGTTGACGCTGGCGATCTCACTGCTCATCCCGCCGCTGCGGGACCCCTCCGAATCCGACGCCGCCCCCGTCATCTGAACCCCCGACGGCCGTAGCCCACCGACAACGAGAAACAGGCATGCCGCACACCTGGACTACTGAAGACTCACTCTGCCGGGCGCGCCCCCGCACTCATGGTGCAGACGCCGGCGGCGGCCGCCGATGGGCGCCGCTTGAGGATCAGCCCGGCAGGGTCTCACCGCCGGCCTCGCGCCAGAAGGCGTCGACCCGTGCGTTGAACAGGTCCGGGGACTCCTGGAACGGCTGGTGCGCCTCCCCCGCCATGACCTCGAGGTGAGCTCCCGGAATGGCGTCGGCCACGACCCGTCCGAACCGCGGCGGCGAGGCGATGTCCTGTTCGCCGGCCAGGACGAGGGTCGGGGCGGTGATGCCGGGCAGCCGGTCGAGCGTGTCGTGGTGCATGAACGGCTCCAATTGACGCTGGAAGGCTTCGGCGGACTGCGGGTGGGGGAAGGCGAGCGTTTCGTCGATGATCCGCTGCACCGTGCCGTCGGCATGGGCGCGCCGCGTGTAGATCCACAGGAAGAACGCCTCAAGCATGGCGCGCTCGTCGGGCGCTTGCGTCGCCAGCCAGTGCCAGAAACGGCCCATGGTGGTGAAGTAGGCGTCCGCCCGTGCCCACGTACTCATGAGGACGAGGCTGCGGACGGCCTCCGGGTGACGGAGGGCCAGCTCCTGGGCGATCACGCTGCCACCCGAGAACCCGGCGACATGCGCCCTGTCGACCCGAAGCACCCGGAGCAGTTCCGCGGCGTCGTCGGCCATCATGGCCACGGACAGGGGCCCGTCGGGCAACGGCGTCCGCCCCGCCCCCCGGTTGTCGAAGGCGATGACCCGGTACCGGTCCGACAGTCCGTCGAGCTGCGCCTGCCATGCCTCGGCGGGGTCGCTCAGCCCTGCGATCAGCAGGACGTCAGGCCCTTGGCCATGGCTCTCGGCCCAGATCGTGGTTCCGTTGGCTTCGACGTACTCACCCATGGAAACACCTCCCATGCCATCGTCTCCCCCTGCCGGTCCGTAACCAGTCAGCGCCGCGCCGCGCACCCGCTGGAAAGCCCACGGGCCACGCCCAAACTGGTGCGCCGCGCGGCCCGCACCACTGCGCTCGGCCTTCCGTGAGCGGTCAGGTCCAGCTGCCGACGGGCGTACCTCGGTAGCTCCGCACGACGTCCGCGTATGCCTTCGCGCTCGGCTTCGGGCGGCGCTGGAACGTTTCGCGGTCGACCTCGTGCAGCCCGAGCTGAGCCCCGTACCCGAAGATCCACTCGAAGTTGTCCATGAGCGTCCAGTGGCAGTAGCCGAGGACGGGCGTGCCCGCGTCGATCTCTGCTGCGAGCCCGTGGACCGCGGCGGGAACGAAGGCGGCGCGCTGTGCGTCGTTCGAGGTCTGGATGCCGTGCTCGGTCACGAGGACCGGTACCCCCGTCACCTCGTGGGCGTAGCGCACGGCGCCTGCGAGGGACTCGGGCGTGATGGCCGTGCCCATGCCGTTGAGCTCGCCGTCGACTGTCACTTCGCCGTCGGGGCCATGGACGATGCGCTCGTAGTTCTGTACGCCGATGAAGTCGTCGCGGCGGGCCTCGCGCAGCCAGTGTTCGTAGACCGCGGCGCGCTTGGCGTCCCTGCGCGCTTCGCCGCCGGGTATCGCCACTTCGTCGGCGATGGCAATGGAGACGCCGACGGGCAGGTTGCCGCGGCGGGCCTTGATCGCGTCGCGGGCGGCGCGGTGGGCAAGGGTGAGCGCCGCCTGGAACTCGTCCTGCCGGTGGGCGGGGATGACGTTCGCGCTGGCGTAGCTGTCGCTTCCGGCGGCGCGTGCGGCGGCCGCGAGCATCCGCGTCTTGAGCGTCTCCGCCTCGGCCGGGAGCTTCGCGCCCGCCTGGAGCAGCTGCTCCAGGTTCGGTTCGTTGAGGGTGACGGCGTACGCGATGCGGTCGCCGAAGCGGGCCATGACGCGGTCACACTGCTCGGCGAACCGTGCCGGGGCGTCGGCGGCGGTCCAGGAACCGGCCGCCGCGAACCAGTGCGGTGCGGTGAAGTGGCTGAACGTCACGAGGGGTGCCAGACCACGTTCCAGGCAGCCGTCGACCTTGCGCTCGTAGTGGTCGAGGGCCTCGGCGGAGACCACACCGCGCTCCGGTTCGACACGGGCCCATTCGACCGAGAACCGGAAGGCGTTGAGTCCGAGTCCGGCGGCCAGATCGAGGTCCGCAGCCCACTGCTGGTAGCCCCGGCAGGCCGGTCCGCTCGGCTCGCGGAACAGTGAGGGCGTGGTGTGCTCCAGGAACCAGGTGTCGCTGGCGCTGTTGTGGCCCTCGTTCTGGTGCCCCGCGGTGGCGACGCCCCACAGGAAGCTGTCGGGCAGGCTGGGGTGTGTCATGTGTGCTCCTTGCACTGAGCCGGTGAGCCGGTGAGCCGGTGAGCCGGGAACTGGTTGTCCGGTGAGCGGTCGTCCTGAGGCCGACGCCGCGGGCGTCACCGTGCGATGGCGGGAAACGGGGTCCAGAAGGAGTGCCGACCGGGCCCGATCTCCACGGGCTCCGTGCCCGGCAGATCGACCGTTGCGGTGACATCGGGTGGCACGAGGACGTCGACGTGCAGCGTGCCGCCCTCGCGACTCCATCCGATCTCGGCGCGACCGTGCGGCGTGTCGTGCTCGGCCCTGGCCCAGGTGAGGCCGCCTCCGGGACGGGGGCGGACCAGCAGCCGCCGGTAGCCCGGCTCGGCGGGGGCCAGACCGGCGACGGTGCGGTGGATCCAGTCGGCGACCGCGCCGAGCGCGTAGTGGTTGAACGAGGTCATCTCGCCGGGGTTGACGTTGCCGTCGGGAAGCATGCTGTCCCAGCGTTCCCACACGGTGGTGGCGCCCATGTCGACCTGGCGGAGCCACGAGGGGGAGGACCGCTGGGTCAGCAGCCGGTAGGCGGTGTCCACGTGTCCGGTGTCGGTCAGCGCGTCGCACACCAGGGGCGTGCCGAGGAAGCCGGTGCCGATGCGGTGCCCGCGCTCGGCCACCAGGCCGGCCAGCCGGCGTCCCGCCTCCGCGCGGTCGGCGTCGTCCTCCAGCAGCCGGAAGCACAGAGCGAGGGCGTAGGCGGTCTGGGTCTCCTCCGTGAGCCGTCCACCTCCGGCGCGGAAGCGGGCGAGGAAGGCGTCGCGGACCGCGTCGGCCAAGGCGTGGTAGCGCGCGGAGTCGCTCTTGTTCTCCAGGACCTCGGCGTTCTCCAAGACCTCGGCGGTGCGGGCCAGCAGCCGCGCGGAGTGCGCGAAGTACGCCGTGGCGACCAGGGTGGACGACGTCATCGCGCGGCCGGGATCGTCCGCCGGGGCGGTCGGGTCCAGCCAGTCGCCGAACTGGAACCCCTCACCCCAGATCCGCTCCGGCCCGGCGATCCCGTCGACGGCGTCGACCCAGGCACGCATCGAGGGGTACTGGGCGCGCAGCACCTCGGTGTCGCCGTACCGCGCGTACAGCACCCAGGGGACGATGACGGCCGCGTCGCACCAGCCTGCCATCGGCGGGTTGCCGGGCGGGATGGGCACCGGCGTGATCACCGGGATGTCGGGGCTGAACACCGGGGGTACGTGGCGTTCGTCGTCGCCCTGGTCGGCGGCGAGGTCGCGCAGCCAGGAGCGAAGGAAGTCACGGACGTCGTAGAGGAAGGCGGCGGTGGGGGCGAAGACCTGGACGTCACCGGTCCAGCCGAGGCGCTCGTCGCGTTGCGGGCAGTCGGTGGGTACGTCGACGAAGTTGCCGCGCATCCCCCACACCACGTTCTCGTGCAGGCGGTTCAGGGAGTCGTCCGAGCAGGAGAACCAGCCCGTGCGGCGCAGGTCGCTGTGGAGGACGACGGCAGTGATGTCGGCGGGGTCGAGCTCGCCGGGCCAGCCCTCGACCTCGGCGTAGCGGAAGCCGTGGAAGGTGAAGCGGGGTTCCCACTCCTCGCCCGCCGGGTCGCCGCGCAGGGCGTAACGGTCGGTGGCGGTGGCGTGCCGCAGCGGACGGGTGCAGAGTTCGCCGTCCTGCAGCACCTCGGCATGGCGGAGGGTGACCGTGTGGCCGTCCTCGCCGCGGACGCGGATGCGCAACCGTCCGACGAGGTTCTGGCCGAAGTCGAGGATGGTCCGGCCCGTGGGTGAGGTGGTCACCGAGACGGGTGCGAGGTGCTCGGTGCGGCGCACCGGGGGGCTGTCGGCCGGGAAGAGGACCCCGGTGTCGAATTCCAGGACCTCCACCGGCTGCCACGCCGAGTCGTCGAAGCCGGGTTCGCTGAAGCCGGCCTGCTCGCGGCGGGCGTCGTACTCCTCACCCTCGTACAGACCGGCGGCGCGGACGGGCCCGGGGCTCCAGCGCCAGCCGTCCCCGGTGGCGACTGTGTCGGCGGAGCCGTCGGTGTACTCGATGCGCAGTTCGGCGAGGAGTCCGGTGTGCTCGCCGTAGATGTCCCGGGTGCCGCCGTTGAATCCGAGCAGGCCCCGGTACCAGCCGTCGGCCAGATGGGCGCCCCAGGCGTTGCCGCCCTCGCGGACCAGGGCGGTGACGTCGAAGGACTGGTAGCGGTGCCGGTGGCGGTAGCTCGTCCAGCCGGGGGCCAGGACGTGGTCGCCCACGACGGTTCCGTTGAGCTCCAGCTCGTAGACGCCGAGGGCGGTGACGAGGAGCTGCGCCGATCGCACTGCGGCCCGCATGGTGAATTCGCCACGCAGCAGGGCGGCGGGGCGGGCGCCGCCTTCAGTGGAGGCGGGGCCGGAGGGGCGGGGGCTGACGACACGTGCGGTCGGGGTCCAGTGGTGGAGCATGGCGGCCATCATGCGATTAATACCTAGTGAAAGCTAGGTATTCAGGGGTGTGGCGTACGTCACGAGGGGGCTGTAAGGAGGCGGGCCGCAGACGCACGCCCCTGACCGCTTGACTGAGATCCTTCGCGCCGCGAGTTCCTGGAGGGCTTCCCCGAGGGCTTGAGACTCACTTCCCCAGGCCCGCGAGGGGCCCGCCCTGGGACCAGACGTTCGGGCGCATCGCCGCCAGTCTTGTCAGAGGACTCGTTCCCAGAGCGGCAGACAGAAGGTCGCGTAGGTGAACTTGCCGGTGATCTGGCCGGCGGTATTGAAGTGGAAGACGTCCAAGCCGTGCCACTGCATGCGGCCGCTGTAACGGATCCGGGCGAACCACCGCAGCAGTGGCATTGCGCGCCGACCGTGCGCGCCGGTCAGGTCCAGCCGGCACGCCCACCGGATCGTCGCCCGGCCGCGGGGCTCGTCGATCACCTGGTCGTACACGTCGAAGGTCATCGCGCCGTAGCGGCCGGCGAATTGCGGCGCGAACTCCGCCCGGATCGCGGCGAGGCCGCGCAACTCGGGACCGCGGCCGGGCAGGTACCGCGCATCCTCGGCGAAGAAGGACATGACCCGGTCGAGATCGGGGTCATTGACGGCGGCCACGAAGGCGTCGATGGTCTGGCGGAGATCGGAGCCGGCGGTCATGAGTCTGCCGTTCGGGGCGAAGATGGGCCGCGTCAGCCTGGGCGGCATCGCCGCGGCGGTCGGGCTGTCCAAGTCCAACGTTCTGCGCTACTTCGGCACGCGCGAGGAGATCGACCTGCATCTGACGATGCGGGAAGGCACGGACTGGGCGGCCGCGGCAGGCACCGCGCTGCGCGAGGCGAGAGGCTTCTCCGCGGCGGCGGCCGCGCTCGCCGACGCGTACGCCGACCGGCCGCTGTACTGCGACCTCACCACCCATGCGGAGACGATGCTGGAACACAACGCTTCAGTCGAGGCTTTGCGGGTCCACAAGCTGTGGGCCATCGACACCTACTTCACCGTCGGCCAGCGGATCGCCGCCGCCTGCCCACAGCTGACCGTCCGTGACGGAACTTCCCTGGTGATGGCCGCGAGCGCGTTCGTCACGAAGTTGTTTCCGCTGACCCGGCCTCCGGAGGCACTGCGCGAGCTGTATGACCGCGAACCGGAGATCGCACGGGTGTTCCCACTGTTCCGGCCGACGCTGCAACGCATGATCGCCGCCACCGCAGCCGGGCTGCCGGCTACGAATTGACGCGGCGGATGCCGACCCTTCAAGTCGGTCATCGCCATTGTGTGCGCGACTACGAACGACTGCGTCCTCACCACACGGGTGACGGCTAGGGGGCGATGATCCCTGTCGGCCCAGAGGGCCCCGGCCTTCCCCGTTGAGCCCTTCCTTCCCGCGTATGTACTGGACCTTGCCGCCGACCTGGCGCACCGTCCTCGAACCGCAGGGCGATCGCCACTCTCCGTACCCCCTGGTGCCGGCCCGCCCCGCGAGCGCCGGCCGGGGAACCGGAACCTGATGGTGTGGCTCCGTGATCCGTTGGACGCGGCAGGACGAGACCCCGGAGACTCCGAGGCCTGTATCGATCTTGTCGACGAGCGTGGGGCGCCCGCGGACGCTCGTATCCGAACCTCGCAGCAGGTGCCGACTCAGCCGAGTGGCTTGTCCAGCACAGCCTTGCGGTGGCTGAAACTCTTCAGCGGGTAGCGACCGTGGTACCGGCCCATACCGCGCTCGCCCACACCTCCGAACGGCAGGCCGGACACAGCGAGATGGGCGACCGGCAATCCGATTCCGACGCCACCCCAGGAGGTCTCCGCCACCAGCCGGTCGCCCCGGACTGCCTGAACGCATAGAGCGCCACAGGCGTGTCCCGGTCGTTGATGGACGCGACGGCCTCGTCGGTCTTCCTGCCGACCTGGGCCGGATCCGCCCGCTCAGCCTTGGGCGAAGACACCTGGTGGGAACGCCCCGGCGGCCAGGGCGGTACGGGTCAGCCGCGATCCGATCTCCGTGAGCCGTTCGACCCCCGGCCCGCCCAGGTGCGCGTACGGCGCCAGTGCCAGCCGGTCGGTCGTCTCCTCCACCTCGCGGCGCAGCTCGTTGCCACGCGCGGTGAGGTGGCCTGCGGAATCGAGCAGACCACGCCCGTGCAGCCGCTCCTTCGCGGCGTCCCACTCCTGCTCGGTCCAGCCGCGGCTCTGCCGGGCGAATTCGGGCGTGAAGCCCTTGCCGGTGGCGGTGTGGCTGATCAACGCCTCCAGCCCGTCGAGCCCGGCCGCGGACAGCGCCGCGAGGTGGCCGTCGCCGCGGTATTCGCGCAACAGGGTGATCGCGTGCCACAGCGCGAGATGCGGCTGCTCGGGCACGGGAAGGCCGGCGTGAGCCGCGTACAGCGGCCGCCCGGCCGGGCCGCACACCTCGGTCGCGGTGGCGGCGAGCCCGGCGGCCTCCCGTACGTCGGGCTCGTCCGGGAGGCCGTCGCCGAGCAGACGTCGCAGCGCACGGTCGACCGCCGTGAGCCGGGCGCTCAGCAGTTCCTTCGGCTCGGCCAGGTCCCAGGCGCGGGGGATGTGACGGGCCACAAGGCCCGGGCTGAAGTTGTAGAACGTGGCGGCCACCACCCCCGCCCCGACCGGCCCCATGGCAGCGGCCCGCCCCGCGAAGTACGGCATACGCCCGGCCTCCAGCCCGGCGGCCGTGTACTCCTGCTCAGCCTCGGGGGCGAAGTAGATCAAGGAGTGCAAGGGGTTGAGTGCGGCGTGGCAGCGGCCGGCGGCAAGTGGGGTCACGGAGTTCATGGAGGTCATTGGGGTCATGGAGGCACCCTAAACCCGTCCTTCGCGGGTCGTTGATTCGTGCGGTGCGACCGGTTTCGGGGCGTCTGGGCTGGTGGCGGGGTGTATCGATGACTTCCCGGTCCCTGCGGGCCACGGTCTCGGCGTCAGCGCTGTGACGTGGCGGTGACGTCTGCGGTGGAGTGTCTGGGTGCTCTGCCTGTCGCTGCCGAGATTCTGAGCCGGCTGAATGTTCCAGGGCCATTAATCGGCTTGAGGTTCCCCCGAGGTGCGGGGAAAGGTGGCAGCTCCGTGGGCGACGACAGGTCTGCGACCACACCGTCACCCACGCCGACGTCCGGAGAACGATCATCTCCCACCCCGAGCCCGAGCCCCACCCTGAGGGAGGTTGGCGTTGCCCTGACGGGGCCTGCGGCGGATGGAGCAGTCCGGGGCGTGGGGGGTGGGGAGTCACCGCTGGCGTTGCCCTCGGTCAGGCCGACGAGGACGCTGATGACGAGCATGATGGCCAGTCCGAGGCCGAATTCCAGACCGGCCCGGCGTGCAGGCGGGGCAGCCGGTGGCCGGCGGCGGTGTCCATCAGCTGCCGGGCCACACCGTGCAGCTTGATGTTGCTGTGCTGGGCGACGCCCACTAGCCTCGCCGTTTCGGTTGCGGCGATGAGGCGTCGTTGTGGGGTAACTGTCGGTTGGCCGACGCGATTTCGGTGTTCGGGCATGGCGGAGACCCGGCGCGGTGGTCGGGTTCTCCAGGGTCCTTCGGGTCGTGGGCGGTCAGGGGTCTGCCGGTCAGCCGGGGGGACGGGGCAGTGCGGCGAGGCGATGGAAGGCCGTGGCCAGTTCGTTTCTCCAGGGCCAGGTCGCCGATATCCGCAAGCGCAGGCGTCGGCCGCCGCGGGTGAGGCGGGCGGCGACGTGCAGCAGCCGGTAGCGGAGCTTCTTCGGCTCGGCAGTGGCCAGTTCCCCGTCCAGCAGCAGGACGCGCGTCCAGGCCAGCAGGTCGATCGCCGCGAGGCTGAGTTCGAGCCAGACGGCGTTGACGGCGAAGTCGCGGGAGGGGAAGCGGCCGAAGCCGGTGGTCTTGCCGCACCGGATGTGGTCTTCGACGGTGGCGTGCCCGCGGTGGCGGACCTCCAGGAACTGGGCGGATCCGCCCCCGGAGTATGGGGTGTCGGTGAGGAACACCTGGTGGCGCAGGCCCTCGTCCTGGTCGAACAGGGACAGCTGGGCTCCGGGGTGCGGCCGCTCCCGGCGCACGATGATGCGGGTGCCGGCCGGGTAGCCGTCCACATCGACCATGCCGGTCAGCTCGGCCACCTCGGCGCCGTCACGCAGCGTCCCGTCCTGGTCCAGGGCGGGATGCCAGAGAGGGCCGGGCATGGTCCGGACAGCCCGGCGGACCGGTTCGGTGATGGCGTATCCGACCGAGAAGAAGGTACGGATTCCTCGTTTCCGCAGGTCGCGGACGTGGGCGAGGAAGGCCTTCGCGGATCCGGCACTGTCGGCGCGGATGAGGATGTCGGTGCCGTGCCGGTGAGCGTCGGGGATCTGCGCGAGCGCTTGGTCGAGCACCGTGATGTGATCGGCGGCGGTGTTGGCTCCGGAGTTCCCGGGCCGCAGCCGCCCCGACACGGCCTCGCCGGTGTTCGCGAGGAAACACAGCAGCGGGTGGAAGCCGAAGCCGCCCTTGTAGGTGGGTGCGGCCTGCTCCTTCTCGGAGTGGCAGGCCACCAGCGTGGCGTCGAGGTCCAGGACCAGGCCGGGAAGTTCTCGTCCGCCGGCCCGGGCAGCGGGTATGCCCTCGCCGGTCTCGGCGGCCTGCATCCAGGCGACGTCCCGGGCTGAACCACGGGCCGCTCGCAGCGAAGCGAGTGCAGCCTCGTCGGTGTCGGCGAGCAACCGCCAAGCCGTGGGCGTGGAGGCGACCGGGCCGAACACCCCCGCCTGGTTCCGCAGCACGGCCAGATCCGCGATCGCCTCACCACCGTCGGCGAGCATCACCGCCAGGTCGGTGGCGTCCCGGCCCGGATCATGCCCGGTCCCGCGCGGCCGAAGCGGCCGGAGAGCGGCGGAGCACGCGGCGGTCAGCCCGGTGGCATCCGCGAGATCGGCCAGCAACCGTGCCCCGGCATGCCCGACCACCCCCGAACCGTCGGCACTGACATGGACCCTGGGACGCAACCCGATACTCTGCACGTAGAAAGTGCCCTCCGCCTGGACCGACAGAACCCCTCAGCAAGGTTCATCGTCCCAGGTCAGGAAGGCACTTTCGCGTTTCCGCCCCAAAGCCAGCCGTACCCAAGTGAAACAGCGAGGCTAGGAGCTCCGAGGCTTCCACCGGTGTGCAGCGGCCGATCGTCATGATCACTCCCCGTGCCTGGCTGATCACCAAACGGAATGCGAGGGCCTGTCGCGGAGGCGTGGTGGGAAGGGGCCGGCAGCATGGGGGTGGAGGTGCCGCCCTCGGCGTCGAACCGCTCCTGCCGAATTCGCTGGTCCGCGTGCGCGACGATTTCAGCTACGGGTCCGAGGGGGCCGTTTCTCTTCGGCATCGCTGCTCCCTGCGCTCGTCAGAATCGCGCTCGCGACGATGTCAAAGAGGTGGTCGGAGCGTGACGCCAGCGGAGGTTGATCGCCGACCCAGGCGAGCATGGCTACCAGCGCAAACAGGTCGGCGCCATCGATGTCACTCCGCGCTGTGCCCGCGTCCTGGGCGCGGGTGAGGAGCCGGGCGCCGGCTGCGCGCAGGGTGGTGCACGAGCACGCACAGCTTCGACGTCGTCATCGACACCATCTCCGCACCCCATGATCTCGCCCCGTATCTGAAGCTGGTGGCGATGGACGGCACGCTCAGTCTCCTCGGATACCTGGGTTCGGTCACCGTTGAGGTCATGGACCTGCTCGTGGGCCGCAAGAAACTCACCTCCGCAGGCAGCGGCGGCCGATCCGGGACGGCCGCGATGCTCCAGTTCTGTGCCGACAACGGCATCGCTGCCGACGTCGAAGTGCTCCCCTCGTCACAGGTGGACACGGCACTCGACCGCCTCCGGAGGAACGACGTCCGCCACCGCTTCGTGCTCGACATGTCCGACCTGGACTGAGCACGTCCCACGTTCCAAAGAACAACTGCGCCCATCGTCGTACATCGGTCCGCCCTATAGGCTTACTGGGCCGGCAATCACCGCACCGAACTGCCCGTACGCAGGCCTGAAAACTCGTACTCGGCCACGATTCCCAGTGTCCTTGCTCAGTCGCCGATGAGGGCGTCCACCATTGCTCTGGCGACGCGGCCGGCTCGCTCCGCTGTCCAGTAGGCCGGCTCCTCCATGGTGGAAACGTAGTAGCCGCGCGTCAGCAGGGAGAGGACGTCGGCGGCGAGACCGGCGTCGGGCACTCCTGCGGCGGCGGCAGCCTCGAGGAACTCTTCGCGCGATGCGCGGGGCTCGTGGCGGTCGACGCTCGCGGGGTCGGCGTGCGCCGAGGAGAGCATCTCGACCCAGAGTGTGCGCAGCAGCAGGTCTTCGGGTTCCGTGCTGAGGTGCCATTCCACTGTGGCTCGCAGTCGGTCCGCGCCGGTCTGGTCGGCCAGGTGGGCTTCCAGGTCGGTCCGCCACCGGGATTCCGCCGCGCGCACGGCGTTGATGATCAGAGCTATCCGCGTAGGAACGTAGTTCGTGACCATCGCGGTGGACCCGCCGAGTTCCCTGGCCACGGCACGGATGGTGATGGCGCTCGCTCCCTCTCGGGCGGCGACAGCGAGGGTCGCCTCGGCGATCGCCTTGAGGCGCTGGACTTCGTCGACGTCGATCGGCATGGCAGCAACCTAGCTCAGAGGGGGTTGACGTTGAGCGCACTCAGATGCAACGTTGTTATATCACGCTGTTCTCTGAATCTCTGCTTCCGTGGAGGGCTTCATGAGCCTTGCCGTCCAGCGCGTCATCCCGGGGCCAGTGCCTCCGCACGCACAGCAGCACATGGTGCGCATGCGTGACGGAGTGCTGCTGGCCACCGATGTGTACGCCGCCGACCCGGGGGAGCCGGCACCGACCGTGCTGGCCCGCCTGCCCTATGACAAGAACAGCCGGTACGTCTTCTTCGACAGGATCGCGCAGAGGTTCACATCACGCGGATACGTCGTGGTGGTCCAGGACGTCCGCGGCAAGTTCCGCTCACAGGGCCAGACTCTGGGCTGGACCGGAGAGGTGGATGACGGGTACGACACCATCGAGTGGGTCGTTCGCCAGCCGTGGTCCAACGGGATCGTGGGCATGTTCGGCGACTCGTACTACGGATTCACCCAATGGTCGGCGGTGGCCAGTCAGCATCCCGCGCTCCGCGCGATTGTCCCCCGGGTGACCTGTACGAACAACGGTCCCGGCGTCGCCAGTTACGACACAGGCTCCGGACCTCAGCCCCCATGGCTGGAGGCGACGACCTATCAGGCGGAGGTCTGGACGGACAACGACACCTACGAATTCGACGTCGACCTCACCCGGCGCCCTCTGCTCGCGGCGTACGAGGAGGCGTTCACCGCGATCGGCAAGCGCTCGGCCGGCTTCGACCTCATCGTCGGAGGCATCCCCCTGGCCCCCTACAACGGGCCACACCCTTACGACGCCCGACCGGTGCCCGTCCTGCACTGCGTGGGATGGTTCGACAACCTGGGCATCGCCCACATGCGCGACTACACCGAGCTGGCCCGGCGTCCGGGATGGTCGGCCGTGCAGTACCTGATCGCCGACACCATCGATCACGAGAACTACTTCCTGGAGAACGCTCCGGTCTCGCCCGACGCCGACCATCTGGTCGACGTCGACGCCCTCGACCGCATGCTCGACTCCTACGCCGGACCCGCCCTCCAGTTCTTCGACGCCTTCCTCAAGGGCACCGCCCGGCCCGAGTCGGTTCCCCGCGTGCGCTGGAAGCTGGGCCACGTGGGCTGGCGCACCTCCACCACGTGGCCGCCGCCAATGGTCACGCAGACAGAGCTGTATCTCGCGGAGCCGGCCTCGGCGACCGGCACGTGCCCCGGCGGCACGCTCACTCCCCGCCCGGCCGCCGGTACCGAATCGGCGGAGTGGCGATACGACCCGGACGATCTCGTGCCGTCGGCCGCGACCGACACCTTCATGCAGCTGCGAGACCATGCGGACGAGCGTCCCGTACTCGACCGGGACGATGTCCTCGTCTTCACGAGCCCCGCCTCACACGTGCCGCTCGACCTCGCGGGTCCCGTGCACACGGTGCTGCATGTGGAGAGCACGGCGCCCACGTTCGACGTGTTCGTCCGCCTCCTCGACCTGGCCCCGGACGGTACGGCGCGCCTGATCCTGCGCGGCTGCACCCAGGCCGACGGGCCCGGCGGGGTCGAGGTCGCCCTCGGACACACCGGTTACCGGGTGCGCCCGGGCCACCGTCTCGCGCTGATGATCGCCGGCAGCGACTTCCCGAACCACCTGCCCAACTCCGGTTCGCTGGAGAACCCGTGGCTGGCGACGGCTCCCAAGGTGAGTCTGCAGAAGCTTTGGACCGGATCCGCCCACCCCTCTCGCCTGTGTCTGACGGTCCTGCCCGAGGCCCAAGCACGGTTCGGTGGAGGTGACCCGAGATGACACTCCGGTTCGTTGCCACCCGACTGGGTACGCTCGTCGTGACCGTCTTCGTGTCCAGTCTGGCCATCTACGGCGCGATGTTCCTCGCGCCCGGGGATCCCGCCACGCTGCTCGTCGGCGGCAGCCGAAACCCCGACCCCGAGGTGCTGGCGCAGATCCACCGCGAGTACAACCTGGACGATCCGTTCATCCAGGGCTACTGGCACTGGCTGAGCAGCTGCCTGCAGGGGGACTTCGGCAGATCCCTCGTCTACCGAGACTCCGTCGCCGGCCTCATCGGTGGCCGCGCCGGTGACACGCTCGCGCTCGTCGGTTATGCCTCCGTCCTCGTCCTCGCCGCCGGCACCGTCATCGGCACCGTCGCCGCACTGCGCGGCGGCCGCACCGAGACGCTGGCCACGACGTTCACGGCGGGTGCGATGGCGGTACCGACCTTCGTCATGGCGGTCCTGCTCATCTGGCTCTTCGCCGTCCGGCTCCCGTGGTTCCCGGTGTACGGCTCGGGCGAGGGCTTCACCGGCACCCTCTCGCATCTGACGTTGCCGGCCGTCGCGCTGGCGCTGACATGGATCGGCTACGTCGCCCAGGTGACCCGGACCGCCGTCCGGGCCGAGATGCGCTCGGAGCACGTGGAAACCGCTCGCAGCCGCGGCGTCCCCGAGTGGACGGTGATCAGGCGGCACGTGCTGCACAACGCCTCCGGCCCCGTCTTCGCGGTCGCCGGCGTCGGTATCGCAGGCCTCATCGCCACGGCGGCCGTCGCCGAGCAGGCCTTCGGCACCGGAGGGCTCGGCGCCCTCATGATCGAGGCCGCGTCCAAGCAGGACATGACCGTGGTCCAGGCCGTGTCCCTGATCTTCGTGGTCGTGTTCGTCGTCATCAACACCACCGTCGACCTGATCAGCGCGGCCCTCGACCCCCGCACCGCGCAGAAGGGGGCCTGATGACCGCCGCCCTGTTCACCCGCAGCGCCGCCAAGCCGAGGACCGGACGCCCCCGCGACCACCTGACGCTCGGCGCGGGATGTGTGGTGGGCCTGTTCGTCCTGCTGGCCGTGTTCGGACCGCTGATCGCCCCGCACGATCCGAACGCCGTCGACCCGATGAACGTCAACGCCGGCCCCTCCGTCAACCATCTCCTCGGGACGGACGACACCGGTCGTGATCTGCTGTCCCGGCTGATCAGCGGTACCCGCGCCAGTCTCGCCGCCCCCGCCGCGGTGATCGTCGTCTCCACGACACTCGGCACCTTCCTCGCGTTGACCGCCGCCTGGTTCGGAGGATGGCTCGACCGGTTCGTCTCGGGCGCCCTGGACGTCGTGTTCGGCTTCCCCGGACTGATCATGGCCGTGCTCGTCGCCGCGGTCTTCGGGGCCGGACTCACCGCACCGATCGTGGCACTGTCGATCGCCTACCTCCCCCTGATCACCCGGGTCGTACGATCGGCCGCGACCAGAGAACGCAACCTGCCGTACGTGTCGGCGCTCCAGCTCCTCGGCGCCCCCACCGCACGCATCTGGCTCCGGCACCTGCTGCCGAACCTGCTGCCCCTCGTCCTCGTCCAGGCCACCATCGGCTTCGGATACGCGTTGCTCGACGTGGCCGCCATCTCCTTCCTCGGACTCGGCAGCCGGCCGCCGGACCCGGAGTGGGGCCTGATGGTGTCCAACGGAGCCCCCTCGATCCTCGCCGGCCACCCACAGCAGTCGCTGTACGCGGGCCTTGCCATCCTGATCGTCGTCGTCGCGTTCAACCTGCTGGGGACGGGACTGTCCCGACGTCTTCTCGGAGAGATCGCATGACGTCATCACCGTTGCTCCAGATCAACGAGCTCAGAATCGACCTGCCCCTCGACGGAACCGAGCGCACCGTCGTCCACCGTGCCGACCTGAGCATCCCCGAGGGAGCGGCCGTCGCGCTGGTGGGCGAGTCGGGATCGGGCAAGTCCCTGACGGCCCGCTCCGTTCTGGGCCTGCTGCCCAAGAGCGCCCGGATCCAGGGAGACCTGCTGTTCGCGGGGGAATCGGTTCCCGCGATGACGGCGGAGCGTCGTCGCCGGTTCCGGGCAGCCGAGGTGGCCATGGTGTTCCAGGACCCCAGGGCGCACATCAATCCTGCCCGCAGCGTCGGTGACTTCCTGGTGGAGGGGCTGACCACCGCACGCGGTGTCCCGGTCGCCGAGGCCATGGCGAAGGTCACGGGGATCCTGCGGGAAGTCGGCATCGCCGACGCCGACCGGCGTATGCGGCAACGGCCCCACGAGCTGTCGGGCGGCCTGCTCCAGCGCGTCATGATCGCCGCCGCGCTGGCCGCCGAACCGCGACTGCTGCTCGCCGACGAACCCACCACGGCGCTCGACGTCACCACGCAGGAAGAAGTGATGGCCATCATCGCGGAGGCCCGCGAGGCCCGCGGGCTGGCGATGCTGTTCATCACCCACGACCTGGAACTGGCGGCGGCCGTGTGCGACAAGGTCGTCGTGATGTACGCGGGCACGACCGTGGAAGAACTCCCCGCCGACCGTCTGCGCGGCCGTGCCGCACACCCGTACACCTCCGCCCTGCTCGCCTCCCGTCCCTCGCTCGACGACATCGACGCAGAGTTGCGTTCCATCGCCGGCAGACCCCTGTCCGGCTTCGAAGCTCCCGACGGCTGCGCCTTCGGCGACCGATGTCCCCGCGTGCGGGACGTGTGCCGCAGCGACCGGCCCCAACCGCGTTCCGCCGGTGGCAGCACGGCGGCCTGCCACTTCCCCCACACGTTCTCGCCCGAGGAGACCGGCAGACATGCTTGAAGTACGCAACCTGCGGAAGATGTTCGGCGACTTCGTCGCGGTCGACGACGTGACGTTCGCACTTCCCGAGCGCGGGTCCCTGGCGATCGTCGGCGAGTCGGGATCCGGCAAGACGACCACCGCCCGCATGATCGCCGGGCTTGAGACGCCCAGCGGCGGGCACGTCGTCGTCGCCGGCGACGAGCGGCGGCCGGGACGGCTTCGGTCACGCGAGCGGCGAGCCCGCGGCCGGCGGATCCAGATGGTCTTCCAGGACCCGTACTCGTCCCTGGACCGGCGCCAGCGTGTGTGTGATGCCGTCGCCGAGGCGGTGCTGCTGCGTCGGCGCCTGCCCGTGGACCGGCTCCGGGCCCGGGTGGCGGAGTTGTTCGACATGGTGGGCCTGGACGACCGGCAGGCCCGTTCCCTGCCGAAGGCACTCTCGGGCGGACAGCGTCAGCGCGTCGCCATCGCCCGCGCTCTGGCGGCCGAACCACAGGCGCTGATCCTGGACGAGTCGATCGCGGCCCTCGACGTGTCCATCCAAGCGCAGATCCTGGGGCTGCTCGCTGGCATCCGGGCGGACACCGGGACCGCGCTCCTGTTCATCACACACGACCTCGGGGCAGTCCGGCACATCAGCGACGACCTGCTGGTGATGCAGGCGGGAAAGGTCGTCGAACACGGCCCGGTCGCTACCGTCCTCAACCACCCGCAGAACCCCTACACGCAGCGCCTCATCGAGTCCATCCCGAAGCCGGGCTGGCAACCGCGGAGAAGGGCGCACAGAGCTGCCGCCTGATCTCCCGCCGGCGAAGCGGCCCACACACCGAAGATGTTTGCCCCGTCACCGGGGGGCGGGGCAAACGCCTTCATCTCGGTGCCCGAGTGCATGGTCGTGCCTGAGCAGCGGCCTCGCCGCATCGTGCCTATTCTTGATGTAAGGCTGCTGCCCAGGCTGCCCAACGGATGGACGGAGGGTCCGGTGAGCGGGCGCACCGACCTGTTTGACGTGGAGCAGGTGTCCGGGGGCCGTGTGGTGCTGCTCCTGGACGGTGCCGGACGCGTGGTGATGTGCCAGGGGCAGCTACGGACGGTGACCAGCCGCCGGGCGGAGGACGTGTGTGGTGGGCATGTGAGCGAACTGCCGATCGATTTCCACGGCTGGGACGTGGTGTCCGCCCCGCTTCCGCCGCAGGACCGCAGTGGCTGGGCGGACGTGCGGCAACAGGACGGGTCGATGGCGCGGGTGTGGTGGGAGGCGCACCGTACATGGGGGCCGGACGGAAGGGGCTGTCTCATCGAGATCGTTCCGGCCCTGGTGGCGGTGCGCCGCGAGGAGAACACCGCACTGGTGCGGGCGCTGTTCCAACAGAAAAAGGTCGGCCTCGCGATCCATGACCTTGACCTGTTCACGACGCGGCTGAACCTCCCCGAGTCGCTTGGCCCGCCGTCGGCCGCAGGGACCGCAATCGATCCGCTGGGAAAGCGCATCGAGGAGATCGTGCTGCCGGAGGACGCCGCCGCGGGGAACGAGCAACTGCGACGCGTGGCGGACACCGGTGAACCATTGGTGGACTGGGTGCATAGGGCCCGACGTCGCGATGCACCCGAGCTTGAGCGGGTGGTCTCGCTGTCGGCCTTTCGGCTTGAGGACGCCGACGCCCGCCCGATCGGCGTGGCGGCGATCTTCACCGAGGTGACCGATCAGTATGTCGCCAGGCAGCGGATGGGTCTACTCCAGTCTGTGGCGGAGCGCATCAGCGGCGACCTGGACATGCGCCGTATCGCGGAGGAACTGGCGGACTGCCTGGTGAGCCAGGGGTTCGCGGACCTGGCGGCCGTGGATCTGACGGAGGCCGTCCTGCTGGGCGAGGAGCCCAGCGACTTCCGGACGGGTGCCCCTCTGCGGCGCGTCGCCGTATCGGCCCATGACGGGCAGTGGCCGACTGAGGTGTATGCCCGTGAGGCGACCTTCCGGCTACGGCGGCGCGAGAGCGACAATCTGAACCTCGGGCTCCCCATGGTCGAATCGGAACTGAGCGAGTGGCGGGAGCTGCTGGCCGACGACCCTGCCCGTGCGCGGTTGTTGCTGCCGGACGCAGCGTCGTCCTTTCTCGTCGCCCCGTTGACCGCACGGGGGCATGTACTGGGTGCCGTGCCCCTGTGGCGAACCCGTCGGCAGCCTCCGTTCGGGCAGGCCGACGCCGAATTCGCGCAGGAGATCGCCTCACGAGCCGCTCTGGGCCTGGACAACGCACGTCGCTACACCCGAGAGCAGCGCACCGCCGAATCCCTGCAGCGCAGTCTGCTGCCGCCGGCGGCCAGTGAGAGCAGCGCAGTGCAGACGGCCGGGCGGTACGTGCCGGCCGCCACGACGGAGGGTATGGGCGGAACGTGGTTCGACGTCATTCCGTTGTCCTCGGCCCGGGTGGCGATGGTCGTCGGGGAGGTCGCCGGACACGGGTTGGGGGCGTCGGCGACGATGGGCCGGCTGCGGACGGCGGTTCAGACGCTCGCGGATCTGGAGCTGCCGCCCAGCGAGCTGCTGACACATCTGGATGATCTGGCGGTCAGGCTCGGCGAGGCGGAGCCGGGACCGGGCGGCGACGAACCGCCGCCCGAAGCCGGACTTGTACGTCCGGTGGGTCCCACCGGCCCGCTGGCGACCGGAGCCACCTGCCTGTACTGCGTGTACGACGCCGTCGAAGGCTGGTGCGAGATGGCCAGCGCCGGGCACCCGGTGCCGCTGCTCGTCGCGCCGGGCGGGGACGTACGGGACCTCGACGCGAAGCCCGGACCGGCATTGGGCGTAGGCGGGAATCCGTTCGAGTCGGTCACCGTCGAGCTGCTGCCGGGCAGTCTGCTCGCGTTCTTCACCGGCTCCCTCCTGGCCGGTGACGAGGACGGCCTGCGTCGGCACCGGCTCACCAGGACACTGCGGAAGGCCGTCGAGCAGCAGGGCACGGCGGCGGAAGCCGCGCACCGGGTGGTCGAAGAACTCCTGCCCGCATCTCCGGACGAGGACGTGTCCCTCCTCGTCGCCCGGACCCGTCGCCTGGCCTCGGACAGGGTCGCCTCCTTCGGGTTCCCCGCCGATCCCGCGGTCGTCGCCCAGGCACGGAAGTTCGTGGACGGCCACCTCGAGGCATGGGCCCTGAGCCATCTGACGTTCAATGCCGAACTCATCATCAGCGAGCTCGTCACCAACGCCATCCGCTACGGCGGGGAGGGGCCGTTTCGGCTGCGGCTGGTGCTGGACACGGTGCTGACGTGCGAAGTGTCCGACACCAATGAGACGCAGCCGCGCCTGCGCCGGGCGCGGCCGACGGACGAGGGCGGCCGCGGGCTGTTCCTCGTCGCGCAGCTCTCCAACCGCTGGGGAAGCCGTTACACAGAGCACGGCAAGACGTTGTGGACCGAACAACTCCTGACCGACGCCCTCGAACTGGACTTCGGGCTGTGAGGTCCCGCTTTACGCCGACCCCGTCACCGCGTCGGGTTCAGTCGAGACCGGTGAGCATCCTGGCCTCCGCCTGCGCGTGCCGGACGCGCTCTGTCGGTGTCCGCGGACCGAGTCGGCTGCCGAGCCAGCCCAGGAGGAAGCCCACCGGAACGGACACCAGAGCGATGTTCTGCAGCGGGAACCAGTGGAAGTCGTGTGTGGGGAGGAGCGAATAGCGGTGCCCTGACACGGTCGGGCTGAAGACCTGGAGCAGGAGGCAGCAGGCCAGGGAGCCGTAGAGCGTCCACAGCAGTCCGAGCCGGGTGAAGCCTTTCCAGAAGAGCGTGTAGACCAGGGCGGGCAGGATCACCGATGCGGTCACCGCCGCGGCGAACGACGCCAGGAAGAGAAAGCTCCATTCGTGCAGGAGGACTGACAGGAACACGCTCGCCACTCCGAGTGCCACGATCGCCCATCGCGCCACCGTCACCTCCTGTCTGTCCGTCACGGCGCCGTGGCGCAGCGTCCAGGCGTAGATGTCGTGCGACAGCGACGCCGCGGCGGCGAGGGTGAGTCCGGCGACCGTGGCGAGGGCCGTCACGAAGACGGCGCAGGCGACCATCGTGAACAACGTCCCTCCGCCGGCCCCCTGCGCGAGGCTGCTGGTGAGCAGGAACAGCGCGGAGTTGCCCTGCGGGTCGTCGGCGACGATCGCCCGAGAGCCCACGACCGCGGCCGCGGCCAGGCCGAGCAGGACCATGGCACCGGGAACAGCGTGACCATGACGACCGCGTGGCGTGAAGCGCGCCGGGCGGACCGACCATCCACGGAGGCGCTGATGCGCATGAGGATGGGAGGCACGACGGCGGATCCGAGGGACACGGTGAGGCACAGCGAGAAGAGCTCGAGCGTGCCGGTCGACGTGTCCCCGAACAGCTGCCCGGGGGCGTACAGGACACCGGCTTGGCCGCCGCCCAGCGCGGCCGGGTCCAGCATCGTGCCGAAGTCCCAGCCGAAACGGCCGGCGGCGGCAGCCGTCAGCGCGAGGATCACACCGAAGACCAGCAACGTCTTGCCTGTCTGGATCATGCTGGTGCCTCGCATGCCGCCGAAGGCCGCGAAAGAACGGTGAGGGGAACGCACACGACCACCGTCAGCACCGTGCCCGCGATCCGGGTCGCGTTGCCCGCCATACGGGTCTCCAGGATCGAACCGAGGGTGAAGCGGCCGCTGTTGCGCAGCGGCTCCGCCAACACGAGCAGGATGCCCAGCGCGGCACTCGCGCTCACGGCCACCACCATGCCGTCGTAGCCGCCCAGGGCGACGGTGCCGATGGGGCCGATCAGGGCCGTCGCGTGAATGTAGTCGCCGCAGAGGGCGAGGGCGTTGCGCAGGGCGGGAAGGGATCGATCGGCCGTGTAGAAGGCGGATGTCTGGTCGCTGTCCATGCTCGTGACGAGACAGAGTAGGAAGCAGAGGCAGACGACGGCGAGGAACGAGGTCAGCGGTGTGACGAGCCCGAGGTCGCCGGCGAGCAGGCGGTGGTCGTTCACAGCCGCTCCTGGCCGGCGCTGTACACGGCCTGTCGCAGTGCCTTGACGTGGGGCGGTCGTCCGGGACCGCCGGGGGCACGTTGTTCATCGGCTCGGGAGCGGGGTCAGCCGGTGTGTGCCCAGGACAGGGTCGGGCGAGTGCGCGTGGTCCGCGTCTCGATCGCCGTTGCGACGTGGAGCAGCAGGTCTTCCTGGAAACGGCCGCCGATCAGCTGTACGCCGGAGGGCAGCCCGTCGCGGATGCCGGTCGGGACGGACACGGCCGGGAAGCCGAGTACCGGAACCGCCTGCATCGGCCACTGCGCGGCCAGCAGCTCGCGAACGCGGGTGTCGCCGGCGAGGTCCGCGTCCTGCTCGAACGGCGGCTCGGCGCAGACCGGCGTCATGACGATCCGCTCGCTGCCCAGGTACTGCTGGAGGCGGCTGATGAGGGTTCCCCGGCGGGCGTAGCCCTTGATGTAGGTGGCGAGGGTGGGGTGCTCGCCCCAGGTCTCCGCCGAGGCCCGGAAGGAGGACGCCAGCGATTCACGGACCGTGTCGTCGCCGAAGCGTTCGATCTCGGACATCATCGTGCGCAGCTCCTGGTAGAGCAGCAGCGACCACAGCCGGGCCGCCTCGCCGAGCAGGGGCAGCTCGGCCTCCTCCACGTCGTGGCCGGCCTCGCTGAGCCAGCGGGCCGCGTCGTCGAGGGCGGCGTTCACCGTGGGGTGGGGCTTGCCCAGTCCCGCGTCGCGGACGATCGCGACCCTGACCCGGCCGGGCTCGCCCAGGGGCGGGCGCACCGGCAGCCCGACGGGGTCGCTGAGGTCCGGTGTCACCATGGCGTGCAGTCCGCGGCGGACGTCGTCGACGGTCCAGCCGAGGGGGCCGTGGACGGCCATGGTCTGGAAGGACATGGGGCTGTCGAACTCCTCCGCCCCGCGCGGTTCGGAGCCGGAGACCAGGCCCATGGTGGGGCGCAGGCCGACCGCGCCGCAGCAGTAGGCGGGGAATCGTACGGAGCCCCCGATGTCGTTGCCCTGGGCGATCGGGGTCATCCCGGCGGCGACCGCGGCGGCGGCGCCTCCGGAGGAGCCGCCGGGAGTGTGGCCGCTGTGCCACGGGTTGAGCGTCCTGCCGTGCAGGTCGTTGCCGGTGAACCAGCGCACGGCGAAGGCGGGACTGTTGCTGCGGCCCATCAACGTGGCGCCGGCCTCGCGCAGCGCGGCGATGCAGACGGCGTCTTCCTGGGCGACGGCGCCGGCCCAGGCGGGTACGCCGTGCGAGCTGGCGTATCCGCGTTGCGAGGTGTTGATCTTGGTGGAGACCGGGACGCCGAGCAGCGGAGGAAGCTCCTCTCCGGCCGCGATCGCCGCGTCGGCGGCGGCGGCCTGGGCGAGCGCTTCCTCGGGCCGGAGGTCCACGAGGGCGTTGAGCGCCGGGTTGGTCTCCTCGACGCGTGCGAGGAACGCCCGCGCGACCTCGGTCGCGGAGAAGGACTTCTCACGGATCCCGGCGGCCAGTTCGTCGGCCGAACGGTCCCACAGCGGCTTCTCGCCTGTGGTGTCGGTCATCGGTGTCTCCTGTGATGAGGGCGTGGGGGTCACTTGTCTGTGCCGCCGAGGTGGGCAGCCCACGGCATGCCCATGTAGGCGAAGGAGGTGGGCGCGCCGCTCACGCGCTTGTTCATGAACATTCGTTCGTGCGTGCTGGCCAGGTAGACCACCGGGGCGGAGGGGGTGAATAGGGCCTGGGCCTCCGTGTACGCCTTGGCCGACGCTGCCGGGTCGGAGGAGGTGCGAGCCTTTTCCAGCAGCCGGGTGACATCGGGGTTGTTGTAGTTCGTCCAGTTGAAGATGCCACGGGGCGTGACACTCTCGGCCACGTAGGAAGCGGGGTCCGGCATGGTGACGTAGCCGAAGGTCAGGACGAGGTCGAGGCCCTTACGGACCGCGGGGTCGTAGAAGAGGGAGGACATCTCGGTGGGCTGGAGCTGCTTGATCTCGATGTCGACGCCGATCTTCTTCGCGGCGGCCTGGATGAACGTCAGCGCCTGCAGCCCGCGCTGGTCACCGGCGGGGATGGCGGCCACCAGCGGGCGAGAGAGCGGGGCGGCCTGGTCGGCCAGCTTCCTCGCCCGCTCCACGTCCGGCTTCGGAACGGCGGGCAGCGCCTTGTAGGCAGCGTCGAACTGGGCCGCGGCCTTGTCGCCGCGCCAGGTGGGCGGCGGAACGAGCGACTTCAGTGTGGTGGCGTCGCCACCGAAGACGTTCTTGATCAGCGCGTCGCGGTCGATGACGTGCGACAGCGCGTCCAGCAGCCGGCGGTCGGCGGCGGGGGACTCGGCGTTCGCGGGGATGAGCAGCACGTTCTGGGTGGACGGACCGAGGTGGATCGCACCGCTGTCGGCCTTCGCGAGCGCGGTGGCGCTGCTGGGCGGCAGCTCGTAGGTGCCGTCCACCTCACCGGACAGGAGCGCGCTGGTCAGCGTGTTGCTGTTGGTGATGAACCGGAAGACGACCTGGTCGGCCTTCGGCTTCAGCTCGGTGTCCCAGTAGGCGTTGTTGCGTTCAAGGGCGATGCTGCCACCGGACTTCCACGAGCCCAGCTTGAACGGCCCGGTACACATCAGGCCGCCCTTGGCGGTGCCGTAGGCGGGTCCTGCCTTCTCCGTGTATGCCTTCTGGTTCACCGCACCGAACGACGTGGACAGTGCCTTGGGGAGGGTCTGGTCGTAGGTCTTGGTGCGCAGCGTCACCTGGTGCGGACCTGTGGCCTTGATCGACGTCACGGCGGCCAGGTAGTTGCCGTACAGCGCCTGCGTCTTCGGGTCCCGCTGCCGCTCCAGGCTGTGGATCACGTCCTGCGGCGTCATGGGAGAGCCGTCCCAGAACTTGACGTCGGAGCGCAGATCGAGCACCAGCGTGCGATCGTCGGTCCACGTGACCTTCTGGGCCAGTCCGGGACTCAGGGAGAAGTCCGCGTTCATCCGCGTCAGCGTGTCGCAGAGGTTCGCCTCGACCGTCTGGGGAGAGTAGTCGCCGATCTTCGCGGGATCCAGGGTCGTCGGCTCCCCGTAGGGGAGCGCCCAGGTCACGCGGTCCACCTCGGAGGTCCCCGGCGTCGTGGTGGTGGTGAGACCCCCGGGCCGGGGCGTTGCGCCGCCTGCGTTCGACGTGGTGGTGCAGCTCGTGGCGGCCAGCAGACCCACGCTCGTGAGCACCGTCAGCGCCGCTTTCTTCGCAGCCATGTCTGTAGCTCCTTGCCGAGAGGAGTGAGGAAGGAAGGGGGACGCTCGCGATGGGGGGAGGGATGCCGACGAGCCGTCGTACATGAACGTCATATAACGTTGTTGCATGTCACGCTCGCATCTGATGAGCTGACGAGTCAAGAGCACCGCTTGACCTTCTCGTCGGGCCCGAGCTTCGCATCCGCTCCACAGAACCGGAGATCACCATGTCCTTCACTCCCGCTCTCGACTTCGCGTTCGAGATCCGCGCCAAGGTGACCGAGACGCTGCACATCGGCCACGGCGACGGGGAAGTCGCCGAGTTCACCCCTATCGTCGGAGGCAGCGTCGACGGCCCCCTCCTGCGTGGAAAGGTCCTCCCCGGCGGAGGCGACTGGAGCAGTACCCGGGGTGAGGTCTGTGAACTGGAGGCGCGCTACCTGCTCCAGGCGGACGACGGCGCCGTGATCGACATCGTCAACCGCGGTTACTACCGGCCCAAGGCCGACAGCCCGGACCAGTTCGACGGAGACCTGCACGTCACGGAGGCCGGCCACTACTACCGGACGTCACCGGTCTTCCGTACGGACGCACCCGCTCACCGCTGGCTGGCGGAGACGGTCTTCGTCGGCCTCGCCCGCCCGGAGGGCGAGGACGTCGTCGTCATCCGCATGTACGCGCTCAGGTAGAAACCGCCGATCCGTGCTCAGGAAAGGGACCGCCATGCGTGATTCAAGGCGTCCCGGAACCGGTCGATCTCCTCGGCGTCGAGGCCGGCGAGCATGCGCTCCTCGAGAGCGGCGGCCGGCTCGGCGTACTCGGCCAGTAGCCGGCGCCCCGCGTCGGCGAGCAGGATCAGGCGCTCGCGGCGATTGGCGGGGTTGGGCTCGCGGCGGATCAGTCCGCGGCTCTCCAGTGCCCGGACCATGTCCGCCATCGACTGGGCGGTGACGAACGAGTCGCGGGCGAGTTGTGCGGCGGAGATGCCGTCGTGCCGCTCCAGCACCGTCAGGGCGGTGTACTGCAACGCCGTGATGCCGACGGGCTTGAGCAGCTCCTCAAGGCGGGCGCGCACCGCCAGTTCCGTCCTCTTGACCAGGTAGAGCAGCGAGGGGCTCACGTTCGTCCTCCTGCGGTGACGGTCTGCGCGGGTCGGTCCATGTCGTTCCTCCACTGGATCCGCCGGAGCGGCGGCACGCCCCACCCTAGGTCATTGACAGGAATCCTGTTGTTTGACCAGACTGCCTTCATCAGGATTCCTGTCGATCCCGGCTCGTTTGCCGGCGTTCTCGGCAACCCCCACTCCGCTCAAGAGAGGCACCCTTCATGGATCTGCACGGGAAAGTCGCCGTGGTCACCGGCAGCGGGCGCGGTCTCGGGCTGGGATACGCCCAGGCCCTCGCCGCGGCGGGAGCCTCGGTCGTCGTCAACGACGTCGACCAGGCCGTTGTGGAAGCCGCTGTCGCCGCCATCACCTCCGAGGGCGGAAAGGCGGCCGGCGTCGTGGCCGCGGTCGGGGACAGCGAGGCGGCCGAGCAGTTGGTCGAGACGGCGGTACGGGAATTCGGGCGCCTGGACGTGCTCGTCACCAACGCGGGCATCCTGCGCGACCGCGTGCTGTGGAAGATGACCGACGACGATTTCGACGACGTCGTTCACGTCCACCTGCGCGGCACCTTCACCTGTGCCCGGGCGGCCGCTGTGCGCATGCGGGAGCAGGGCACCGGCGGCCGGCTCGTCCTGATCTCCTCGCCGGCCGGGCAGCGGGGGAACTTCGGTCAGACCAACTACGCGGCCGCCAAGGCGGGCATCGTCGCCATGGCCCGGACCTGGGCCATGGAACTGGGCCGTGCCGGCATCACCGTCAACGCCGTCGTCCCTGTCGCCGCCACCGAGATGACCAAGACCGTTCCGGCGTTCGGGCCGGTCATCCAGGAGTCCGAGCGCACCGGCAACCCGCTGCCGGACTGGCTGCGCAAGGACGAGGGCCTCGGCACCGTCGAGGACGTCGCCGGCCTGATCACCTTCCTGGCCTCGGACGAATCCAAGGACGTCACCGGGCAGGCGATCGGCGTCGGCGGCGACCGGCTGGCCCTGTGGGCGCACCCCAAGGAGAAGGCCTTCGCCTTCGCCGACGGCGGCTGGAGCGCCGACGCGATCGCCGCCCAGTGGCCGGCCGGCGTCGGCTCAGAGCCCGAGACCTTCGGCATCCCGGCACCCAAGGCCCCGGAGGCATGAGATGGGCGGCCTCGCGCTCGACCTCGACCGGCTGACCGCCATCGACGTGCACACGCACGCGGAGGTCTCCAAGGACGGCCACGGGGCGCTGAGCCCCGAGCTGTTCGGTGCCTCGGAGGCGTACTTCAAGGCCCACAGGCACCGGCAGCCGACCATCGAGGAGATGGCGGACCACTACCGCGAACGTCGCATGGCCGCGGTGGTGTTCACCGTGGACGCCGAACACGCCACGGGACACCCGCGGATCTCCAACGAGGAGATCGCGGAGAGCTGCGCGGCCCACGCCGATGTGCTGATCCCCTTTGCCAGCGTCGACCCGCACAAGGGACGCGCGGGCGTGCGCGAGGCCCGGCGCCTGGTGCAGGAGTACGGCGTCCGCGGGTTCAAGTTCCACCCCAGCATCCAGGCGTTCTCCCCCGACGACCGGCTCGCCTACCCGCTCTACGAGGCCATCGAGGAACTCGGCGTGCCCGCCCTGTTCCACACCGGCCAGACCGGTATCGGTGCTGGCGTCCCGGGAGGCGGCGGCATCCGGCTGAGGTACTCCAACCCCATGCTCGTCGACGACGTCGCCGTCGACTTCCCGCACCTGCGGATCATCCTGGCGCACCCGTCGTTCCCCTGGCAGGACGAGGCCCTCGCGGTGGCCACCCACAAGCCGCACGTGTACATCGATCTGTCCGGCTGGTCCCCGAAGTACTTCCCGCCGCAGCTCGTGCGATACGCCAACACCCTGCTCAAGGACAAGGTCCTCTTCGGCTCCGACTACCCTGTCATCACTCCCGACCGGTGGCTCGCGGACTTCGACAAGCTCGACATCAAGCCCGAGGTCCGGCCGAAGATCCTCAAGGACAACGCCGCGCGTCTGCTCGGACTGCTCAAGAACTGAAGGAGTCGCCGTGTTGAACCAAGGGATCGGCTCCTGGCCGGCGCGCCGGGCCCGCAAGACACCCGACCGGGTCGCCGTCGTCCACGAGGACGACACCTGGACCTATCGCGATCTGCACCAGCGCGTCCTGCGTCTCGCTCACGGTCTGCGAGCCCTGGGCACCGGACGGGGCGACCGGATCGCGTATCTGGGTCCCAACCACCCGGCCTTCCTGGAAACGCTGTTCGCTGCCGGGGTGCTCGGCGCGGTCTTCGTCCCGCTCAACACCCGGCTGGCCGCACCGGAACTGGCGTACAACCTCTCCGACTCGGGCAGCACCGTCCTCGTCCACGCCCCCGAACAGGCCCAGGCCGCCCGCACCGCCGCCGACGAGGCCGGCGTACGCCACCGCATCGCCCTCGAGGACCCCTCCGACGGCACCCTCGGCTACGAGGAGTTCCTCGCGGGCGGCGGCACCGAGCCCCTGGACGAGCCCGTGGCCCCGGAGGACCCGTGCATGATCATGTACACCTCCGGGACCACGGGCCACCCCAAGGGCGCGGTGCTCTCCCACGCCAACATCGTCTGGAACAGCGTCAACGTCCTTGTCGACACCGACCTCCGCGGTGACGAAGTGACCCTCGTCGTGGCGCCGCTGTTCCACACCGCCGGTCTCAACATGACGTGCCTCCCCACTCTCCTCAAGGGCGGCCGGGTGGTGCTGTTCGGCGCCTTCGACGCCGAACGCGTCCTGGAGACCATCGAGAGCGGGCGCGTGACGTACTTGTTCGGCGTGCCCACCATGTACGACGCGATGGCCGCCCGGCCCCGGTGGGCGACGGCGGACCTGTCCAGCCTGCGCACCCTCAACTGCGGCGGCGCCCCTGTGCCGGCCCGCACCATCGCCACGTACCTCGCCCGCGGCCTTGCGCTCAGCCAGGGCTACGGCATGACCGAGGCGTCCCCCGGTGTTCTGTTCCTGGACAAGGAGCAGACGTCGGCCAAGGCCGGCTCCGCGGGGGTGCCCCACTTCTTCACCGACACGCGTGTTGTACTGCCCGACGGCCGCGACGCCGAACCCGGGCAGCGTGGCGAGATCCTCGTCCACGGCCCCAACGTGATGACCGGCTACTGGGGCCTGCCTGATGAAACCGAGGCCGCCTTCACCGGCGAGGGCTGGCTGCGCACCGGCGACGTCGCCCGGACCGACGCCGACGGGTACGCCTACATCGTCGACCGGGTCAAGGACATGTTCGTCTCGGGTGGCGAGAACGTCTATCCGGCCGAGGTCGAGGACGTGCTCTTCACCCACCCCGACGTCGCCGAATGCGCGGTCATCGGTGTTCCCGACCAGGTCTGGGGCGAAGTCGGCCGCGCCGTCGTCGTCCTCAAGTCCGGCGCCCGCGCCGAAGAGCACGACATTCTCGACCACCTGCAGGGCCGGCTCGCCAAGTACAAGATCCCCAAGTCGGTGGTCCTCGCGGACACCCTGCCCCGCACGGCCTCCGGGAAGATCATCAAATCGGCCCTGCGCGACACCTACGCCGACGGCCCACCAGACCGCCACCGCACCTCGTGAGAAAACCCTCTGACCGGCCGGGCTCACCGCTACCTGTACCGACGGAAGGACCCTCCATGCCCACCATCACCAACGGCCTCGACGGCCTCAAGTCCCTCAGCGGAGCCGACCTCGGCCGCACCGACTGGAGGGAGATCACCCAGGAGCGGGTGAACACGTTCGCCGACGCCACCGACGACCACCAGTGGATCCACACGGACCCGGAGAAGGCCAAGGACGGCCCCTTCGGCCGCCCCATAGCCCACGGCTACCTCACCCTCTCCCTCATCATCCCGCTCTTCGGAGAACTCCTCGACATCGCCGGCATCTCCATGAGCGTCAACTACGGCCTCGACAAGGTCCGCTTCCCCAGCCCCGTCCCGGTCGGCGCGAAGATCCGCCTGCACGGCGTCGTGGGCACGGTGGAGGAGGTCAAGGGCAACGGCGTCCAGATGCCGCTGACGTTCGCCGTCGAGGTCGAGGGCAGCGACAAGCCCGCGTGCGTGGCCCAGGCCGTCTACCGTCACTACGCCTGATCAACTCGAACACCGCGTCGGCCCGCGCAGTGATCCAGACTCACGACCACGGCCTTCGCGCTGATCCACTCTGTGACGGAGCACGGGATCAGGCGAAGGCCGCCTACACGTCAGGGCAGGGTCCATTTCTGGTTGGGACCGGTGTGGCAGGTCCACAGGTGGACCGGGGTCCCGTCGTTCCAGGTTCCGCCGGAGGCGTCGAGGCACTTGCCGGACTGCGGATTGCGCACGGTGCCGTCGGCCTGTGGCTGCCAGGACTGCGCGCCGGAACCGTTGCAGGTCCAGAGCTGGATGCGCGTGCCGTCCGCGTTGCCACCGCTGGAGACGTCCAGGCACTTGCCCAGTGCCTTCACCGTGCCGTCCCCGGACACCGTCCACTTCTGCGCGGCCGTGCCGTTGCACGTCCACAACTGGACGGTCGTACCGTCGGCGGTCTGCGAGTTGTCGACGTCCAGGCACTTGCCGTTCACGCCCTTCACCTCACCCGCGGACGGCCCGGCGTTCAGTTCCTTGGCCCGGATGTTGCGGAACGACACCGTGTCGCCGTCACCGTGGTTCTGGATGCCGATGTGTCCCTGGCGGAGGCTTCGGGCGGGGTCGGTGTTGGTGAAGTCGTTGATCTTGCGGCCGTTGAGGAAGATCTCCAGCCGTTCGCCGGTGACGCGGAGTTCGTAGGTGTTCCACTCTCCGGGCGGGTTGAGCGCGGCGTCCCGCGCGGCGATGTCCGCCGCCTGGAACCCGTAGACGGAGCCCGTGGTGCGGTCCGGGGCGTCGGTGGCGTCGATCTGAATCTCGTAGCCGTTGTTGACCGCGGACCAGGGGTCGTCGGAGGCGGGGAAGCCGAGGAAGACCCCGGAGTTGGAGTCGTCCTCCATCTTCCAGTCCAGCTTGACGGAGTAGTCGCCGGTGAACTCCTTGGCGGTGTACCACATCATGCCGAGGCCGCCGTACGACGTCAGGGAGTCGTCGGCGAGCGTGAATCCGCCGGGACCCGCCTGGCTCCAGCCGCTGGTGCCGGAGCCGTCGAAAAGGCTGGTGTAGCCGGTTTCCGGACGGCAGTCCGACTCGGTCATGCCGGCGGCCCACCGGACACCGCCCAGCAGGTGGCGGCGGAAGTCGGCCTGTCCGTAGGACTCGTCGGTGTGGCCGCCACCGGTGTAGAAGGCACGGCCGCCTTCGTAGTCCTTGCACCAGGCGATCGGATGGTCGCCGGACATGGAACCGCCGGAGTAGCTCGACTCATCCAGCGAGGCCAGGACGCGTGCGGAGGCGCGCGGGTTGGTGCGGTAGTTGTACCACTCGTCGGTGCGCTGCCAGGTCCGGTCGAGATGGGCGGTGGCATCGTGGGCCCGGTCCTCGACCCGTACGGTGGCGGACTGGACGGCGGGATGGGACTGGAAGAGGGCGCCTGCCAGACCCTCGTAGAACGGCCAGTCGTACTCGGTGTCTGCCGCCGCGTGGACGCCGACGTATCCGCCGCCGTTGTTGATGTACTGCTCGAAGGCCGTTTGCTGGGCGTCGTTCAGTACGTCACCCGTGGTCGAGAGGAAGACCACCGCCTCGTAGGGGGCCAGTCCGGCGGTCGTGAAGGCTCCCGCGTCCTCGGTGGCGTCGACGGTGAAGTTGTTGGCCGTTCCCAGTTCGCGCAGGGCCGCCAGCCCGTCGTCGATCGACGAGTGGCGGAACCCGGCCGTCTTGGAGAAGACCAGGACCTCGTAGTGGGGGTCGGCGGCTGCCTGCGCCGTCTGAGCGGCGGGTGCCGACGGCGGGGACGGTCTCTCGGGCGCTGCCGCGGCATGGGGCGTGGCACTCAGTGCTGCTGCCGCGATCAGGGCCAGGGTACCGATCAGGTTTCTGTGCAAGGCGGCGTCATCTCCTTCATTGAGAGGGGACGGACTGCGGAGTTGCGGGTGGGGTGGGGTGGGGCTCTGAAGAGATGCAGTAGGGCTGTCGTGCGAGTAGCCGGACGGTCCATCACGGCGCATGCCGGTCGGAGGTGCGGGAGATGCGGAAGGTGCGGGAGGTGCCGCGGATGGCGCGTCAGACGCCAGTCCCGTCGCACCGCGGACGAGGGCAGTACGGGGTTCAGCGGGCATGTGGGGACCGGGTCGCCCGGGCATTCCGAACGGGATGGTGGGCGAGCTGCCCCGGCGATGCTCACATCGCGGAGATCCGGCGCGGGACGGGACCGGCGCGTCATCGCTCCGTAGCAGCTCATGGCAGCGAGATACGGCCGTAGGCCGGGCCTCGAACCTGCCCACGTCGCCGCGCGAGGCGCTCGCACTACGGGATTCGGCTCGTACTCGCCCAGGAGGCCGGCGTCCGAGGCGGATCACGTCATGCGCGAGGCACCGATCCGGAGTTCCCGTCCGTCAGACTTCGCACGACGCGAGAGTGTCCGCCGACGCCGTCGGCCACAGGCGATCGCGGATACCGATGGTGGGTTCTGCCGGGGTCGGGAAACATGGTGGAACCGGCTGACCGACGGCCCGCGGGACCGCCACTGGCCTGGGGCAAGAGCTGGGGTTCTGCTTCGTAACGGTCGTTTTGAGCGCACAGGTGTCTCCCGAAGCTGTGAGGGGTTGGGGCATGCCCGTCAGGTGGCATGTGCTGGGAGTACTGGCGCGCGCCGTCGCGCCGATGTGCGGCTGTCGTGAGGTTACGACCTGACCGCAGTAACGAAGCTAGCGGTCCTTGCCTGAGTGCGTAAGGCCTTCAGCACGAAGCACGGCCACTTTTCCCTTGATCGGGACAAAGAGGTCTCGGAAGGCGTTCGAGCGCCCTGCTTCCTCGGCGGAAAAGCCGGACGTCTCACCGTCGACCGGGCCTGCGGCATCGACCCACTCTGTCGTCCCCCGCCCCCTGCCCGCCGCAGCCACCGTCCGCCCCCACTTCGACCGGCACGTCCTCGACGGCGCCGATGTCCGCGCCGCACTCCCGGACCTGGTCGGCCTGGCCTCCGGAGCAGAAAGTGCAGAGAGCACGACATTGGCCCGGACCGTCCCCCTCTGCTCCGGGCCGACGCGTGTGTCTGTGCGAACAGCGCTGACACCAAGGCGCAAGTCTTGATGGCCAGGCCGTCGCGGTGCCATTCGTCCCACGGTCTGTAAGGCAGTGCGGTGACTCCCGGAGTGACGATCAGGGCTCTGGCACTCTGCTCACCACGCAGTGGCCGGCGACATCGGAACCTCATCCTCATGCTGGAGCCGCTCTCGGCTTCGTTGCGCACCGCCGCACGGTTGGCGAACAGCGCCGCGCCATCCAGGCATCACTTGGCTCGGGTGGGACCGCCCCGGCCGCGAGGCAGGGCACCTCGGACAGGTGCGGCCGGGGCGGGGTATGAGGTGCCTCGAATCCGAGGTCGCCGGGGGATGACGGGTCGACGCGGATCCGCCGCCCGGTGGCTGTCCAGGAACACCGGACCGGCGGACGACGATCCGTAGCCGGATCACCATCATCACAACCTGGACGCAAAGTGTCAACACTTTGTCTCCCGCTCGGCTATCAGCTCATCAAAGGCCTCCGAGGCCATGGGGAACCTTCTCCAAGAGGGCGGTGTCCGGGAGCGAGGCGGCAGACCGGGTCGCGCGGGGGTGTCGTGCGGTGATCCGGCCCGCGTCGTGCAGGTCGACGTGAAGAATGCGGACCGCTGTGAACTGCAGCTTCAGAACTGCCGAGATCTCGACCATAGCTGTCGGGTGCCGACATGGCTCCAGGATCCGGCGGTGTTCCGGCTGCATCCACGCCGTCGGTCGGCACTCGCTGACAATAAGGGTCACCAGGTCGCAGAACGCGCTGGGGTGACTGTGTCCGCTCGGAAATGTGAACAATCGGTCGGGGTTGCCAGTGTCCACCGGGTGGTGCCCGACGACGCCCGGATTCGCGCTCTCCTGACCCAGAACCGCGAGATGCGCCCCGGTGCCGGCCCCAGAGTGCGGGGCCCGGGGCTGTCCCTACTGCCCGTCGTGGAGACCGACGTCAGGTCCGTTTGTCGCTGCCCTCATGGAAGGCTTCGAGGATGTGCTCGGCGGCCAGGGTGGCGGTCAGTTCACCGTCACGGACCCGGCGTTCCAGCGCGGGCGCCCGGGACTGTACCTCGGGAGAGGAGTGCAGGCGGCCGAGCAGCTCCTCTCGGACCATGGTCCAGGTCCAGTCGACCTGCTGGTCCCGGCGGCGGTCGGCCAGTCGCCCGGTGGACTCCAGCAGGGTGCGATGCCGCTCCAGTCTCTCCCAGACGGTGTCGAGGCCTGCCGACTCCCGCGCACTGCAACTGAGTACCGGCGGCGTCCAGAAGGCGTCCTTGCCGTGCATCAGCCGTAGGGCACCCGCCAGTTCTCGTGCTGCGGCGCGGGCGTCACGCTCGTGCGGGCCGTCCGCCTTGTTGACGGCGATGACGTCGGCGAGCTCCAGGACCCCCTTCTTGATGCCCTGCAACTGGTCGCCGGTGCGGGCCAGTGTGAGCAGCAGGAAGGAGTCGACCATGTTCGCCACGGCCGTCTCGGACTGACCGACGCCGACGGTCTCGACGAGGACGACGTCATAGCCTGCCGCCTCCATCACGAGGATCGACTCGCGGGTGGCCTTCGCGACACCGCCGAGGGTGCCGGCCGTGGGGGAGGGGCGGACGAATGCCGCCGGGTCGACGGCCAGCCGCTCCATCCGCGTCTTGTCCCCGAGGATCGAGCCCCCGGTCCGGCTTGAGGACGGGTCGACTGCCAGGACGGCGACCCGGTGCCCCCGCTCGGTGAGCATCGTGCCGAAGGCGTCGATGAACGTCGACTTGCCCACCCCCGGCACTCCACTGACCCCGATGCGCCGCGCCTTTCCGCTGTGCGGCAACAACTCGGTCAGCAGCCGCTGTGCCAGCGAACGGTGTTGAGGCAGTGTGGACTCGACGAGCGTGATGGCCCGCGCCACTACCGCACGCTTGCTGTCGAGCACTCCCTCGACGTACGTGTCCAGATCGATCACCATCGCGGTCGCAGCCTCACAGACCGTCGTGTCCGAGATCGGCGCCGAGCCGGGTCACGAGGTCGTGGGCGGCGTCCGGGATCACCGTTCCGGGCGGGAACACGGCCGCCGCGCCCATCTCCATCAGGGTGGGAACGTCCTGGGGCGGGATCACACCACCCACCACGATCATGATGTCCTCGCGCCCCTCCTCGGCGAGCTGCTCGCGCAGTGCCGGTACGAGGGTGAGATGACCGGCGGCCAGCGAGGAGACGCCGACGATGTGCGCGTCCGCCTCAACGGCCTGGCGGGCCACTTCGGCGGGAGTCTGGAACAGCGGGCCGACATCCACGTCGAAGCCGAGGTCGGCGAAGGCGGTGGCGATCACCTTCTGACCGCGGTCGTGGCCGTCCTGCCCCATCTTGGCGACCAGGATGCGGGGACGGCGGCCCTCGGCCTTGGCGAATCGGTCCACGAGGGCCCGGGTGCGGTCCACGGACGGTGACTCGCCTGCTTCGTTGCGGTACACACCGGAGATCGTACGGATCTGGCTCGCGTGCCGCCCGTACACCTTCTCCAGGGCATCCGAGATCTCCCCGACGGTCGCCTTCGCCCGGGCCGCGTCGACCGCGAGCTCCACCAGGTTGCCCTCGCCCCCGGCGGCACGTGTGAGCGCCGCCAGCGCGTCCTGGCAGGCCGACTCGTCCCGCTCGTCACGCAGGCGTCGCAGCTTGGCGATCTGCTGGGAGCGCACCGAGGAGTTGTCGACCTTGAGCACGTCGATCTGCTCGTCGGTCTCGACGCGGTATTTGTTGACGCCGATGACCGGCTGCCGGCCCGAGTCGATGCGGGCCTGTGTGCGGGCCGCCGCCTCCTCGACCCGCAACTTGGGTATACCCGCGTCGATCGCCTGGGCCATGCCACCCGCCCGTTCCACCTCTTGTATGTGCTGCCAGGCGCGGCGGGCGAGGTCGTACGTGAGACGTTCGACGTAGGCGCTGCCGCCCCACGGGTCGATCACTCGCGTCGTCCCGGACTCCTGCTGGAGGAGCAACTGCGTGTTGCGGGCGATGCGGGCGGAGAAGTCGGTAGGGAGCGCGAGCGCCTCGTCGAGAGCGTTGGTGTGCAGGGACTGGGTGTGCCCCTGTGTGGCGGCCATCGCCTCCACGCACGTGCGCGTGACGTTGTTGAACACGTCCTGAGCGGTCAGTGACCAGCCCGATGTCTGCGAATGCGTCCTCAGCGACAGTGACTTGGAGTTCTTCGGGTCGAACTGCTTCACCAGCTTCGCCCACAGCAGACGGGCCGCACGCAGCTTGGCGACCTCCATGAAGAAGTTCATCCCGATCGCCCAGAAGAAGGACAGCCGGGGCGCGAAGGCGTCCACGTCCAGGCCGGCCTCCCGCCCGGCCCGGATGTACTCCACTCCGTCCGCGAGGGTGTAGGCCAGTTCGAGGTCGGCCGTCGCTCCGGCTTCCTGGATGTGATAGCCGGAGATCGAGATGGAGTTGTAGCGCGGCATGCGCTGGGAGGTGAAGGCGAAGATGTCGGAGATGATCCGCATCGACGGCTTCGGCGGATAGATATAGGTGTTGCGGACCATGAACTCCTTGAGGATGTCGTTCTGAATGGTCCCGGCAAGCTTCTCCGGCGGTACGCCCTGCTCCTCCGCCGCCACGATGTACAGCGCGAGCACCGGCAGCACGGCGCCGTTCATCGTCATCGACACGGTCATCCTGTCCAGCGGAATGCCGTCGAAGAGCTGCCGCATGTCGTAGATCGAGTCGATCGCCACGCCCGCCATGCCGACGTCACCCGTCACCCGGGGGTGGTCGCTGTCGTAGCCGCGGTGCGTGGGCAGATCGAAGGCGACGGACAGGCCCTTCTGGCCGGCGGCCAGGTTACGGCGGTAGAAGGCGTTCGACTCCTCGGCGGTCGAGAAGCCGGCGTACTGGCGGATGGTCCAGGGCTGATTGACGTACATCGTCGGATAAGGGCCGCGCAGATACGGCGCGATGCCCGGGCGGGTGTCCAGGAAGTCCAGGTCCTCCAGGGCCTGGCCCGTGTACAGCGGCTTGACGGCAATGCCCTCCGGTGTCTCCCAGAGGGGCTCGTCCCGGCCCGTGGCCTGCTTGACGGCTGTACGCCATTCGTCGGCGCCGCCGCCGACGGCCGGAACCCCCAGCTCGATCCCGGAGAAGTCAGGGATGGACATCAGGACACTCCCATGCGGTCGAGGGTGGCGGACAGCACGGCGACCGTGTCACAGCCCGCGAAGACGTAGGAGTCGATGTCAGCGTGGTCACGCGGGCCCGCGAGGAACACGTAGGAGGCACCGGCGGCCCTCAGCTCCGCGACCACGGTCTTGGCCTGCTCCTCGTACACGGCGTCACTGGAGCACAGGCACGCCTCGCGTGCCCCGCTCTCCTCGAAGGAGCCCTCGGTGACCGGCTCGATGCCGCCCGCCTGGAAGAGGTTCGAGGCGAAGCTGAGGCGCGCCGTGTGGGCCGCAGCCGGGCCGAGCGCGGCCAGGAAGATCCGGGGCCGGGCGCCGGTGGCGGCCAGGTGGGCGTCGGACCGGGCCCGCAGCGCTTCGAACTCCTCGTCCCGGCGTACCCGAGGCAGGCCGCCCGAGCGCGGCGTGGGCGCAGGCTTGCGGACGACCGGTTTCTCGGCCAGGAATGGAAACTCGCTGACGCCCGTGATGGGCTCGCGCCGCTTGGCGAGCTTGTTGGTCCGGGCTTCCCAGGTGTCGGCGAGGTCCTGCCCGAGCCGTCCCGAGCGCAGGGCTGCCGCCTGCCCGCCGATGCGCTCAAGCCACTGGAAGAACTCCCAGCCCGCGTGGGCCAGTTCGTCCGTGAGCTGTTCCACGTACCAGGAGCCGCCCGCCGGGTCGATCACCCGGGACAGGTGCGACTCCTCGATGAGGATGGTGGAGGTGTTGCGTGCGATGCGTCGCGCGAAAGCATCTGGCAGACCGAGTGCATGGTCGAAGGGGAGCACCGTCACGGAGTCGGCGCCGCCCGCTCCTGCGGCCAGTGTGGCGATTGTGGTGCGCAGCATGTTCACCCAAGGGTCGCGGCGCGTCATCATCACCGGCGAAGTCACCACGTGCTGCAGCTGCGCCCCCGCTGAGGGCGCCCCGCACACTTCGGCCACCCGGGCCCACAGCCGCCGCGCTGCGCGCAACTTGGCCATGGTGAGGAACTGGTCGGCGGTCGCCGCGTACCGGAACTCCAGTTGCGCGCACGCCTGTGTGAAGCTCAGCCCTGCGTCGGTCAGCTCTCGCACGTAGGCGACGCCGGTCGCGAGCGCGCAACCGAGCTCCTGGGCGGCCGAACCGCCCGCCTCGTGGTACGGCAGCGCGTCCACGGTGAGAGCCCGTAGGCCGGGGTACTGGTCGGCGCACTGCCGTGCGAGAAGGCTCAGCGACGCGAAAGGCAGTACTTCTCCCGTCCGGGCCTCATGCCCCAGCGGGTCCGCTCCCAGGTTGCCGCGGGCGGCCTTGTCGGCCACGCCCCGCTCCTCGTACAGCCGTAGAAGTTCCCTCGCCGCGAGGGCGGCTTCGCTGCCGGCGTCGAGAACGATCGGTGCGAGGTCGAGATAGACGTCGTCCAGGACCCGGCCGAGCGAGGACAGTGGGATGCCGTGGGCGCCGACGGCCAGCCAGAGTGACGTGACGCCGTTCTCCAAGTCGGCGAGAACCGCGTCGCCGTCGGGCGCCGCGTGCCATTGCCGTACGTCCCAGCCGCCGACGGTGTTTCCCTGGGCCCGACCCCCGCGTACGAAGGGCGCCAGCCCAGGAAGGCCGGCGTCGGGGGCGGCGTCGCTCCCTGTGTAGAGGGGCCGGGTGACGAGCCCGTCCTCCAGCGGGGTGGACAGCGCTTCTTCCGCCGCGCTTCCGGAGGCTCCCTTGCCGGACTTGCGCAGGACGCTCTCCACGAGAGCCTGCCACTGCTCGTGTGAGGCGTTCGGGAACTCGCCGGCGAGCGAGAGCCCGTCGTCAGGTAGGACGGTCATGGAGGCCTTACCGAAGTCGTCGGACGTTGCCGTTCAGAATAAGAAGCCACCCAAAAAGTGTCAACAGGGCGACTCGATCTAAGCGGAAACAGGTGCGGTAAGGTGTGATTTGAGCTCAATCATGACATGCACTGCCGCAAAAATGTTGACAGATTATGCTGCGGTGCCGCTATGGTGCTGGAAGGTCGCACCTTGCGCACGAGTCCGGCGCCGAGGCGTGCGCTACGCCGCCGTCGCCATCCGCGAGAGGCACATCGGCCCTGGTCGGCCGAATGCCCCGACCCACTCCTCCCGTGCGCTGTCACATGCGCCTGGACCCGCACGCCCAGTCAGAATCGAGTACTCGATCGTGCCGATAGACATCACTCGCCTCGCGCAGGCCGAACGCTTCCAGCCTCCCGGCCATCACAATGTCGGACCCGTCCACCTCTTCGGTGGTGAGCAGTACGACGGAGCCGTCACGGTGGCCTTGTCGCACTACCTCCCCGGTGGCCGCGCCGACATGTCACCCGTGCCGGTGGAGACGCTCTACCTCGTGCTGACCGGCTCACTCACCCTGGCCGACTCCGACGGCGGAATTCACGTCCTGGATGCGATGGACACGGCACGCCTCACGGCCGGAACCTGCCGCAGCGTCGAGAACCGCACGAACCTGGCCGCGAGCATGCTGGTGATCCGGCCGAACCCCACGAGTCCGTCGTTCAACACGTCCGAGGTCCGGTCATGACTGGGGCCCTCGGCGAACTGCTCGTCGTCGACCTGACCCGGGCTCTGGCCGGGCCGCAGGCAGCCATGATGCTCGGTGATCTCGGCGCCCGCGTGATCAAGGTCGAGAGCCCCACGGGGGACGACACGAGGTCCTGGGGACCGCCGTTCGTCCACGCGGACGACGGCACCCCGGAGGCGACGTACTTCCTGGCGTGCAACCGGAACAAAGAGTCGATCACGCTCGATCTGAAGCGTGTCGAGGACGCGCAGGTGCTGGCCCGGCTCATCCGGCGGGCAGACGTCCTGCTGGAGAACTACAAGCCGGGCGCCCTGCAGCGCCTCGGATTCGGGACCGCCCGCCTGATGGAACTGAATCCGCGTCTGGTCGTGCTGTCGATCAGCGGGTTCGGCCACGACGGCCCGGAGGCGAGCCGTGCCGGGTACGACCAGATCGCCCAGGGCGAGGCGGGGCTGATGTCGCTCACCGGACCGGACGCCGACCACCCCCAGCGCGTCGGCGTGCCGATCGCCGACCTGCTGGCCGGCATGAACGGCGCGTTCGGCGTGCTCGCGGCGCTGCGTGAACGCGACCGCACCGGCCGGGGACAGGTCGTCCGCACCTCGCTGCTCGCGTCCGTCGTCGCGGCTCACGCGTTCCAGGGAACCCGCTGGACCGTGGCCGGCGAGGTCGGCCGGGCACAGGGCAACCACCATCCGACCATCGCTCCGTACGGGCTGTTCCGTTGTGCCGGGGGGAGTGTGCAGATCGCCTGCGGAAACGACGCCATGTGGCAGCGCCTGTGCGCCGCGTTCCACATCACGGCAGACGATCCACAGCGCTACGCCACCAACGCCGACCGCATGGCCAACCGGGACAGTCTCACCGAGCTGCTCGAGGGCGTCTTCGCTCACCACGAGCCGGACGACCTCCTGAGCCGGCTCGCCGACGTGGACATCCCCGCCGGCCGGGTCCGCACCCTGGACGAGGTCTACGAGTGGGAGCAGACCCGCTCGCAACACCTTCTCGTCGACATCGAGCACCAGAACCTGGGGAAGATCACGCTGCCGGGCTCGGCCCTGCGCACCTTCGCCGTCGACGACTCGGGCACCGAGACGGAGACCACCCGTTTCGGCCACCGCCCGCCGCCGGTCCTCGACGGCGACGCCGACGCCATCCGGGAGTGGCTGGACACGGAGGAAGTCCGCGCCCGAGTCACCAGCATCTGACGACATCCATGCACAACACGTCTGCGCCGGCCGGGACGAGCCGCACGCAGATCGAGAAGGAGGTTCCGGTGAGAGGTATCGAGCCGGTGACAGCGGCTACGCAGCTGCGGCAGGCTTTCGGATGCTTTCCGTCCGGAGTCACCGCTCTGTGCGCCTACCGCGACGGTGAGCCTGTGGGCCTGGCCGCGAGTTCGTTCACATCCGTGTCGATGGAGCCGCCTCTGGTGTCGGTGTGTATACAGCACACCTCCTCCACGTGGCCGAAGCTGAGGGATCTGCCGCGAGTGGGGCTGAGCGTGCTGGCCGAAGGCCAGGACGAGATCTGTGCACGGCTGGCGAGCAAGGCGGGGGACCGTTTCGCCGGAGTGGACTGGTTCGCCTCCGCAGACGGCAGCGTTTTCGTGGACGGCGCCACGCTCTGGCTCGACTGCACGATTCACGAAGAGGTCACCTGCGGAGATCACGACATCGTACTGCTGGCCATCAATGGACTCAGCGCAGCTCCGGACACCTCCCCCCTGGTGTTCCACGCCAGTCGATTCCGCCGCCTGGCCAGTATCTGACCAGGCAGGGCGCCGCCCTTCCCGGGCGAGCGAAGCGGACCGGCACCGGCGATGTGTGTCGGACGACGGTGGTGAGGAAGTGAGGCTTGACGATGGACAGTACGCAATCGCCGGACACGGCCGACCGGGGAGCCGACCGTAGGGACGGCATTGAGTTCCAAGGCCGCGATCACAGGAGCGCGCGACATCATGACGCCGACGGAACAGCCTGCGTTGAGACCCCGGCAGCGATCGTCGACGCTCCCGGCAGTGAACCGCGGCTGGGCCTGGTCGTCCTGCCGCCGCGCACGCCCGGCACCACGCTCGTCGCCGTCGTCGCGGCACCGCTGAACCCGCTGGACCTGTTGATCGCCTCCGGCACGTTCCACTCCGCCCGGCACGAGGAACCCTACGTTCCCGGCAGCGAGTGCGTGGGCATCGTCCTGGCCTCCGACCGGTACCCGCTCGGTTCCTGGGTCTACGGCGAGAGCGAGGCGTCGCCCGATAGCCCGGGCGCCTTCGCCACCCAGGCGCTCATCGCCGACGAAGACCTCCTCCTGCTGCCCGACGGCCTCGACCCGGTACGCGCCGCCGCGGTCGGCAACTCCGGCATTGCCGCGTACATGCCGCTGATCGAGGAAGCCGGGCTCCGTCCCGGAGGAACCGTGCTGGTGCTGGGTGCCACCGGCGCGGTGGGGCAGCTCGCCATTCAGGTCGCACGCGGATGCGGAGCGGGCCGTGTGACGGGCGTCGCCCGCGATCAAGCGGCGCTGAGCGGACTTCTCGCCCTCGGCGCGGACGCCGTCGTCGACCTGCGCGCCGACGAGAGCGCCGAGGAACTGGCAGCGCGTCTGCTGGCGGTGGCAGGACCCGTGGACGTCGTCCTGGACGGCGTGTACGGCATGCCGCTGGAAGCGGCGCTCCAGGCGTGCGCACCCCGGGCACGGGTGGTCAACATCGGCAATCCGGCCGGGGCGACCGCCCAGGTGCCGGCCGGGCTGCTCCGCGGCAAGCAGCTGACCCTGTCGGGCTTCGCGGGCCTGCACGTCCCGCTGCGGGACAAGAGGGCGGCACTGACCTGGCTGTGGACCGCCCTCGCCCACGACGAGCTGAAGGTCGAGGTGCGCACCGCCGAGTTGGAGGAACTCCCGCAGGCATGGCGGGCCCAGGCAGACTCGCCGCATCACAAGTGCGTCGTCCTGCCCTCCGGGGCGCACCGTCGGCACACGAAGCAACCGGAGCCGGGCGCATGACGACGAGACAAGACACCAACCCCGTCACGCCTCTCCGGCCGGTCGTCGACTGCGTGGTCGTCGGCGGTGGCCCCGTCGGTCTGCTGAGCGCCCTCCTGCTCGGCCGGGCCGGTCTCCAAGTGTCCGTCGTGGAGCGCTGGCCCGAGCGGTACCCGTTGCCCCGAGCCTGCACCATCGACCACGAGGCGCTCCGCATCCTCCAGGCGGCCGGGCTCATGGCCGACTACGCCCACCTCTTCGAACCCTCTCAAGGGGGCAGAGGCGGGTACGAGTTCCGCAACGGTGAGGGCGAGCTCCTGCAGGCCATCGACTGGAACCGAGCCGCAGAGTCGGGATGGGCCAACACCAACGGCTTCTACCAGCCCGACCTGGAAGCGACCCTCGAGGACCTGGCGGTCGCGACACCCGGAGTGCGCGTGCACCGTGGGTGGACCTTCCATGAACTGACCCAGGACCACGAAGGCGTGTCCGTCCAGGTCACCCCCACCGAGAGCCCCGACGAGACCGTCGAAGTCCGGTCGCGATGGGTCATCGGAGCGGACGGAGCCAACAGCGCCGTCCGCTCCGGACTCGGCCTCGAAGTCGGGGACTCGGGGTTCGAGGCCGACTGGCTCGTAGTGGACTACCAGCCACTGGCCGAGGAGAAGTGGAGCGCCTTCGTCACGCAGTACTGCGATCCGGCACAGCCGGCCACCGCGGTCAACAGCGGCCCTGGACGGCGGCGTTTCGAATTCATGTGCCCGGCGGACATGACCGTCGAAGAGCTCGGCCGGGACAGCACGGCCTGGCGGCTCATGGCGCCCTGGGGAGTGACACCGGAGACCGCCCGGCTGGAGAGGCACGCCGTCTACACCTTCCGCGGCCGCTGGGCCCACACCTGGCGCAGGGACAACGTCTTCCTGGCCGGGGACGCGGCTCACCTCATGCCCCCCTTCCTCGGGCAAGGACTCTGCTCGGGCCTGAGAGACGCCCGAGCGCTGACCTGGCGGCTCGGGATGGTCCACCGCCAACTGGCGTCACCGACAGTGCTCGACACCTACGGTCCGGAACGCGTGGGACATGTCCGGGAGATCATCGATGAAGCGGTCTCCGCCGGCCGTGTCATCTGCGAAGTCGACGCCGGCCGGGCGGCTGCCCGGGACGCCGCGATGAGGGAGCGGTCACGCGACCCCGAGGCCGGCACCCGCAAGCCCCCGCACCCCCGCCTGGGTGAGCCGTCACTGACGTCGGCGAGCGGGGGCAGGGACGGACAGCTGGCTCCTCAGGGGCGGATCGAGGTCGACGACCGGGTGGGCCTGTTCGACGACGTCCTCGGCGGCACCTGGCAGCTGATCAGCCGTGCCGGGGACCCCGCAGGTCTGCTGAGCGAGGCAGACGCGGCATGGTTTCGCCTGGTGGGCGGCGTGACCGCTGACGTCTCGGGCCGAGGTTCGGTCAGGGATCTCGACGGTGCCTATGAGCACTGGTTCACCGAGCACGGGTGCGAAGCGCTCCTTGCCCGGCCCGACTTCTACGTGTTCGCGGCGGGTGAGCACACCGACATCCCGTCCTTCGTCGCAGGACTGCGCCGGGCGCTGGACCCGGCGTCCGCGCAGGGGCGGCCAGAGTCCGAACGGCGGAGGGTTCCAGATGGACACGCATGAGGCCGTGACACTCACCAAGGCCACGGAAAAGGAATCACCCGACAGCGCCGCGGGGTGGCGGACGGCCGCGGCGTCCGCGCTGGGTCTCGCGTGCGGCCCCAGCGTGCTCACGGTGATGGCGTTCGGCGCGTTCATCACCCCGCTCGACCGGGAGTTCGGCTGGGGGGTGCCCGCCATCGCCCTGGCCGCCTCCTTCCTCAGCATCACGATCATGGTCATCTCGCCGATTCAGGGCCTCCTGGTCGACCGGTTCGGCGGCAGGCGGGTCATCCTGTGCAGCTCTCCGGTCTTCGCGCTGTCCCTGATGGCGATGTACTTCCTGCCCGACAGCCTGACGGTCTTCTACCTGGCCTGGATCTTGATCCCGGCGTGCGGCCTGGGCCTGTGGCCGGTCTCCTATCTCCGGCTCACGGCGGGCTGGTTCGAGCGCAAGCTCGGGTTCGCACTGGGGATCGCCAACTCCGGCATCGGGGTGGGCACCGTGCTCGTCCCCATCCTCACCGCCTTCCTGATCGGGGCCTTCGGCTGGCGCACCGCGTTCCTCGGGCTCGGAGTCTTCGCGCTCATCGCGTTTCCGGTCGCGTACTTCCTTCTCGCCGAGCCGAGCGCGCGCAGGGCGGTAGCGCAGGCTGGAGGTGACACGCTTCGAGTCGCGGTGACGAGGCGTCCCTTCTGGCTCGTGCTCGGCGCGTTCCTGTTGCTGGGGGTGATCGGATCCAGCATCATCGTCCACCAGATTCCGCTGCTCCAGGACGCCGGTGTCCCGGAGAATGTCGCCAATCTGGTGCCGGTCGCGCTCGGGGTCGCGCTCATCGTGGCGAGGATCGCGACCGGATGGCTGCTGGACCGCTTCAGGGTGTCGCTCGTGATGTCCATCTACCTTGTGGGCGGCGTCGCCGCAGTGCTGTTGTTCGCTGCGGGACCCAACGTGGTCACGGGCATCCTCGCCGCTTCACTGGCCGGGTTGCTGATCGGCGCCGAGTTCGACGTCCTCAGCTACCTGATCCCTCGGTACTTCGGCCGGCTGGCCTTCGGCAAGATCTACGGAATCGCCTTCTCGGTGTTCCAGATCGGCGCCGCGATCGCCGCTTCGGCGGTCAGCGTCAGCCGCGACGCCTACGGCTCCTACACGCCGGCGATGCTCACACTGTCCGTCGTCTGCGTGGTCTGCATGGGTCTGTTCCTCAACCTCGGTCCGTACCGGGACGAGGGTGCGGCCGAGCACCGCGCCGAACCACCGTCCATCCCACTCCCACCCGAGAACGCGATCAGCCCACGAGGAAAGCACGGCACGTCATGACGGCACTGTCACACTCGCATCCGAGCAGCGAACTCCCGCAGGCGCACCGACCGCGGCCGGGCGGCTCGTTCGACGCGACGGCTGTCACCTTCGCCGCGATGGGACTGTTCGACGCGCTGAAGGGCGACCAGCGTGCGCGAGTGCTGTCGCCCCACGAGGATCCCGGCCGTACGCACTGGAACTTCCTGCCGGAGTCCGGTCGCGTCGGCCTGCCGCTCGGAGAACTGGACCGGCACCAGGAAGCGCTGGCGCACCGGCTGATCGCCGAGTCGATGTCGATCCCCGCCTACGCCCGAGTGGTCCAGGTCATGGCCAACGAGCACGTGCTCCGGGAACTCAACCTTCCCGTCTTCGGGCACATCGCGGCCACCTTCCGCGACGCGCGCGGCTACTTCTTCACCTTCTTCGGCCAGCCGCAGCCGGACACCACCTGGGGCTGGCGGCTGGTGGGACACCATCTGTCGATCAACGTGACCGTCGTCGACGGCGACCTGGTCAACGCCACGCCCTTTCTCCTCGGTGCTGAACCGGCTCGTTTCGGCCCCTTCCGGATTCTCGGCGAGGAGGAGGACGCCGCCTTCGCTCTCCTGGACAGCCTGACCGGCTCCCAGCAGCAACGGACGGTCATCCACTCCAGGCCGCCGGCGGACTTCGTGACCCGTACCGTCCCCTCCATCGGAGAGGTGGAGTACCCCGCGTACCACGGTGTCGGCCGCCGCGACGCGATGATCACCGACGAGGACCGCAAGGCCCTGGCCTACTTCAGGGCGCACCCCCGTGGCTGTCGGGCGGGTGACCTCTCACCCACCCAGCGCGGGCACTTCGACGCCCTATTGGCTCTGTTCGTCGAGCGCGCGCGTCCTGGGCTGGTGGGCTACGAGATGGACCGCATCGCGGCTGCCGGAGGCGTCGAGGACCTGCACTTCGCCTGGGCGGGCGGCACCTCCATCGAGCAGCCGCACTATTTCCGCATCCAGGGCCCGGTCACCCTCGTGGAGTTCGACAACGCCGAGGACAACGCCAATCACGTGCACAGCGTCTGGCGCGACCCCTCGAACGACTTCGGTGCCGACCTGCTGATCCAGCACCACCTCCAGCACGACCACGCCGGGTCGCACGAGGACCGAGTAGGACCCCCGGGGCCACATTCCGGGGAACGAGAAGGGGAAGCCACATGAGAATCGTAGGTGTCAAGCGACCGCACGCCGACTCGGGCGTGGAGATCGCAAGCCTCGCCGAGGAAGGCGACGCCGTCACTGTCATAGCCTCCCTGGCGGACTTCTGGGCCGACCCGGCGGGGCAGCTGTCCCGGCCGCCCGCCGGCCCGGTGCTCGCCGCGAGTTCGGTCGAGAAGGTACCCCCCGTACGGCCCGACGCCCGTGTCTTCTGCATCGGGCTGAACTACCTGCAGCACGCCGCTGAGGGGTCCTTCCGCGACCAGGAACTGCCCCCGTATCCCACCCTGTTCGCTCGGTGGACCCAGTCCTTGACCGTGGACGGCGCTGAGGTTCCCGTGCCCTCCAACGAAGAGGGCCTCGACTGGGAGGGCGAGGTCGTCGCCTGGGTGGGCACACCGCTGGTCGACGCCACCCCCGAGGAGGCCCTGCAATCCGTCATCGGATACTCGACTTTCAACGATCTGACCTCTCGCAAGGCACAGAAGCTCACCTCGCAGTGGATTCTGGGGAAGAACGGGGACCGGTCCGGGCCGATCGGCCCGATGATCCCCGCCGCTGAGGTCGGCGACCTCAGCCAGGGTCTGAGGCTGCGGACGCGGGTCAACGGGGTAACGGTGCAGGACGCTCGTACCGATCAGATGATCTACACGGTGGGTGAGACTCTCTCCTTGATCTCCCACACCGTGTCCCTGCGTCCTGGCGACATCCTCGCCACCGGAACACCGGCCGGGGTCGGTTACGCCCGAAAGCCCCCGCAGCTGCTTCAGCCGGGGGACACCGTCGAGGTCGAAGTGGAACGGCTGGGGGTACTGCGCAACACGGTGGTGGGAAATCACCGTCGGTCCGCTCATGACGTTCACTCCGAACGCCGTTCCTTCGACGGTATCGGCGCCTGAGTACCAAGTGTCGACACCTCTGGGCAGGGATCACCAAAAGTGTCGGCAGCCTGACGCCCGATGTCGGCTACGGTTGTGTGTGCGGCTCATTCCGAGCGCCGCTGAGGAACCCGCACATCATGTGGGAACGCACGAGAGGTCGGCAGAGTATGACGGCACAGCCAGCGGAGGCGGAGGCCGGCCTCGCCCACCCCGACGAGGTGAGCAGAGCCCACCACACGCTGCGGCGTGCGATCATGCACGGCGATCTGCGACCGGGCGACCCGCTGTCACAGGTCGCTCTGGCCCGGCAAATGGGGGTGAGCCGCGGTCCCCTGCGCGAAGCGCTCAGGATCTTGCAGCGTGAAGGGTTCGTCCAGCAGGAGTCGCAGCACCGCGCCCGTGTGACGACGTTCAGCAACGAGGATCTCGATGAGCTGTACGCGATGCGCATCAGTCTCGAAGCGCTCGCGATCGGCATCGCCGTTCCCCGGATGGGCCAGGAAGACTTCCATCAACTGGACCAGCTGCTCAAGGAGATGGACGAAACAGCGCGCACGGGAGACGTCGAGCAGTGGGAGTGCCCGCACGAGCGGTTCCACCGCGCACTGGTGCACCCGTCCGGCCCGCGCCTCGAACGCGAACTCGCCCTGCTCTCGGACCACGCCACACGCTATCGCCTGGCCTTCGTCTCCTGGAACCCGCTCGAGTGGCAGGCGGAGACGAGCACGCAGCACCGCACGATCGCCGAGGCGGTGAAGGCACATGACGCGACCGCCGCCTCGCACGCGCTGGCGGCCCATCTCGCCCGCACCGCTCTCGTCGTCCTCTCGATCTCAGCACCCTCCTACGAGCCCGTGCGCATCCGCAGGGCCCTGGCCGCGGCCGGCGTGCAGTAGCCGCTCACGGGGCCCTGCCGCGGAGACAGCTTCAGTCCTCGCTGGATGCGACCGGGAGTTTCGTCTGGATGAGGTCCATGACGGTGGAGTCGGTGAGGGTGGTGACGTCTCCGAGCTGGCGGTTCTCCGCGACGTCGCGGAGCAGGCGTCGCATGATCTTGCCGGAGCGGGTCTTGGGCAGTTCGGCCACCGGGAGGATCCGTTTGGGTTTGGCGATGGGGCCGAGGGTGGTGCCGACGTGGCTGCGCAGTTCGGCGACCAGGTCGTCGGATTCCGCTGCCGCGCCGCGCAGGATCACGAAGGCGACGATGGCCTGGCCGGTGGTCTCGTCGGCGGCGCCGACCACGGCGGCCTCGGCGACCGAGGGGTGGGAGACGAGGGCGGACTCGACCTCGGTGGTGGAGATGTTGTGGCCGGAGACGAGCATCACGTCGTCGACGCGGCCGAGGAGCCAGATGTCGCCGTCGTCGTCCTTCTTGGCGCCGTCGCCGGCGAAGTACTTGCCCTCGAAGCGTGACCAGTAGGTGTCGATGAACCTTTGGTCGTCGCCCCAGATGGTGCGCAGCATTGAGGGCCACGGCTCGGTGAGGACGAGGTAGCCGCCTCCGCCGTTGGGTACCTCGTTGGCCTCGTCGTCGACGACGGTGGCGCAGATGCCGGGCAGTGCGCGCTGGGCGGAGCCGGGCTTGGCCTCGGTGACGCCGGGCAGTGGTGTGATCATCATTGCGCCGGTCTCGGTCTGCCACCAGGTGTCGACGACCGGGGTGCTGTTGGCGCCGATGTTCTTGCGGTACCAGATCCATGCCTCGGGGTTGATCGGCTCGCCGACCGAGCCGAGGACGCGCAGGGAGGACAGGTCGAACTTGGCGGGGATGTCGTCGCCCCACTTCATGAACGTCCGGATCGCGGTGGGCGCGGTGTAGAGGATGGTCACGCCGTACTTCTGCACGATCTCCCAGAAGCGGCCCTGGTGCGGGGTGTCGGGGGTGCCCTCGTACATGACCTGGGTGGCGCCGTTGGCGAGCGGGCCGTAGACGATGTAGGAGTGGCCGGTGACCCAGCCGACGTCGGCGGTGCACCAGTAGACGTCGGTCTGCGGTTTGAGGTCGAAGACGGCCCAGTGGGTGTACGCCGTCTGTGTGAGGTAGCCGCCGGAGGTGTGCAGGATGCCCTTGGGCTTACCCGTGGTACCGGATGTGTAGAGGATGAACAGCGGGTGCTCGGCGTCGAACGCCTGCGGTGTGTGCTCGGCGGACTGCCGGTCGACCGTCTCGTGCCACCACTTGTCGCGGGAGTCGTCCCAGGCGACGTCCTGCCCGGTGCGGCGGACGACGAGCACGTGCTCGACGGTGCCGGCCCGCTCGGCCGCCTCGTCGACGGCCGGCTTGAGGGCGGAGGGCTTGCCGCGCCGGTAGCCGCCGTCGGAGGTGATGACGACCTTGGCGTCGGCGTCCTGGATGCGGGTGGCCAGGGCGTCGGAGGAGAAGCCGCCGAAGACCACCGAGTGGGCGGCGCCGATCCGGGCGCAGGCCAGCATCGCGATCGCCGTCTCCGGGATCATCGGCATGTAGACGGCGACCCGGTCGCCCTTCTGCACGCCCAGTTCCAGCAGGGCGTTGGCGGCCCTGGAGACCTCGTCCTTGAGTTCGGCGTAGGTGACGGCGCGGCTGTCGCCGGGCTCGCCCTCGAAGTGAATGGCGACGCGGTCGCCGTGGCCGGCCTCCACGTGCCGGTCGACGCAGTTGTAGGCGACGTTGAGCCTGCCGTCCTTGAACCACTTGGCGAACGGCGGGTTCGACCAGTCGAGGGTCTCGGTCGGCTCCTCGGCCCAGGCCAGCCGGCGGGCCTGCTCGGCCCAGAAGCCGAGCCTGTCTGCCTTGGCCCGTTCGTACGCCTCTGCCGTGACGTTGGCGTTCGCGGCCAGGTCGGCAGGGGGTGCGAACCTGCGTTCTTCCTTCGCGAGGCTGGCGATCGCCGTACCGTCGATGGCTGCTTCGGCGTCCCGTGATGCCGACATATCTGCTCTCTTTCTCCCCGCGAGGGCACGCAGCGCCTCGACGCCTCTTGCGCGCGCGAGTGGCCTCCATGACCACTGCCTTATCGCACGTGACACTTTGGTGAATGTATCTTGTATCCGAGTCCTGGTCCAGGTTCAACCAGGCAGGAGTTGCCTCGACCGTGGACCTCGCGAGCCCCGAGGCATATGCGAGGTAACAGCTCGCTCGTAATCACCACGCGGGTATTGGCACTGACACCTGGTAACCGGCATGCTGCTCGCAGGGCACCGCTGAGAGAAGGCGTGAACCTTCCTTGTGCCCATGGCAATCTGCGTGTAGTGCCGCCCGATCCCGCGGACCGCGCCGCTTCAAGCCGCATTCACTGACCGCAGCCGATCGCTGTCACGTTCGACACCGATCGTCCGCCGTCGCATGTCCCGGTCGGCGCATCCCCGGCCGGTTCTCCCTTGCGCACGATCAGGAGACATGATGGAACCATCCGGGTACTCATTCTTCGAGGTGAGGCCTGCTTATGCGCCATCACCCCGTCCAGGTCAGGACGACGATGCCTTCGCCGTGCTGCGCGTCGCGGTGGCACGTTCGCGCAAGCGATTCGTCATCGTCAACGCCTCGGCGTGGGCGGTGGCCGTAGGAGCTCCCCCTCTTACCGGACTGCCGGCGGGCACCGAGGCCGTGGGCGAACTGACGGTCGCCATGGTGCTGTTCGCCGTACAGAGCTGTCTGCTGCTCGCCTCCTCGGGGCGACTTGACCGCACTCAGCGTGAGGCACACCGGCACTGGACCGACGGCCAGGCCTCCGTCTCGTTCCCCGAGGGCGGAGAGAACCGATGAGGTACCGAGCCGAGCAGTTCCACGCCGCAGAGGCCTTGGGTGCCGCACCGCTGGTGGCATTCCTCTTGGTCGTCTGCCTGGCAGTACTGCTGTATCTGCTCTACGGAGCGGGGGACCCCGACGAGACCACGGACGTCTACGTGGCCGGCAGGTCACTGCGACCCGTGCACAACGCCCTCGCCCTCACCGGAGACTACATCTCCGTCATCACCCTGCTGAGTGTCACAGGGCTCGTGGCACTCACCGCGCACGACGGCATGGCCATGGCCGTCAGCGGCGTCGCGGCTCTCGGAGTCCTGCTGCTACTCGCCCAACCACTGCGCAACGTCGGGCGGTTCACGCTCGGCGACACGTGGAGCGAGCGCTTCCCCGGTACGCGGGCGCGGGTCGCGGGCACCGTCGCGACGCTCTGCTTCTGCCTGCCGCTCATGGTCGTACAACTCGTCGTGGCCGGCGCGGCCGTGTCCTTCCTGCTGGGGCTCTCCGATCTCGGTGCGGCGGCACAACTCTGCACGGCGCTCATCGGAGGCATCATGATTTGCGCCTCCTCCCTCAACGGGATGCGGGGCAACAGCATGCTCCAGACGATCAAGACGGTCGTGCTCCTCCTCGCGATGGCCGTGCTGGCCGGCCAGGTGCTGGACAAGTTCGGCTGGAGCCCCAACCGCCTGATCGATGCGGCGGGCCGCGGGGCCACCGAGTCCGTGGGTACCGACGCAGGCGGCCCACTGCACCATGGCGGCGCCTCCGGCACACTGTCCCAGCTCTCGGCGCAGATCACTGTGGTGCTCGGAGCCGGCGTCGCCCCGCACATACTCATGCGGCTGAAGGCCTCCGACCGGGGCGAGTCCGCGCGCCGCACGGTCAGGTACACCATCGGTCTGGTCACGGTCTTCTCCGGGCTGGCCGTGCTGGTGGGCTTGGGCGCGACGGCACTTGTGGGCGCGCGAAGCATCGCGGCGGCCGACCCGGAGGGCCTGGCCGCGGTCCCGCTGCTGGCCTTGCAGTTGGCCGCCGACGGGTCGAGCGGTGGTGCCATACTCGCTCTGACGGTGTCCATGATCTTCCTCACCAGTCTGACCGTCGTGGCCTCGCTGACCCTGTCGTCGGCGGCGTCGCTCGCGCACGACATCTACGCCCCGACCGCTGGGCGCACTCGGTCGATGACGAGCGAGATCTGGGCGATGCGCTGGTCCAGCGGGGCCGTTGGAGCGCTTGCGGTGGTGCTCGCGGTCGCCCTGCAGGGCAAGAGCGTGGCCTTCCTTGCGTATTTCGCCGTCGGAGCCGCGGCAGCCGCCATCTTCCCCGCGCTCGTCCTCGGGTTGTTCTGGCCGGGCTACACACGCACCGGCATGCTCTGGAGTGTCTACGGAGGGCTCGGCTGCTGCGTGGTGCTGCAACTCTTCGGACCGGCCGTCTCGGGAACGCCCGCTTCGATACTGCCCGGGGCCGACTTCGCGTGGTTCCCACTGGAGACGACCGGCCTGGTGTCCATCCCGGCGGGCTTCCTTCTCGGATGGGCGGCGAGCCGGGCATCGGCTTCATCGGCAACTCGGTTCGGACACACGCAATTGGAGAAGCAGGCCCTGACCGGCTCCTCGCGCTCGGCCCGCAGCGGCTCGTGGAACGGCGGGCCGTGATCGCAAGAAGTACGGTCCTGACCATGGCTCCGCGGCCGGGTCAGGACCGGAGGGCGGGCTACTACGGTCCCCCGGGTGAGGGGAGAGCGACGGCTCGGAGGAAAGCCTGGGTGAAGGTCTCGATCGCTTCGTCCGTCGTAGGCAGGTCGATGTCGATGACCAGGCCGGTCACGGGGCGCAGCAGGAAATGCAGGAAGATGGGGCTGGTCATCTGCTGCGTGAGCAGCAGAACAGGCATCTCACGAATACGGCCCGCTGCGGCCTCTTCGGCCAGCCACGCCCCCATGCCCGTCAGCAGACGAGGGGTGACGGACTGGAAGACCATCTGCACGTTCTGGTCACCGGGTCGCGCGAAGACTTCTGCCAAGAGGGCCGGCAGGACGCGCGGCTCTCGCTGCAGAGCGTCCACGAGCAGTCGGTAGAACCGGCGAACGGTGTCCTCCAGGTCGCCGCGCGGCCCGGCCAGGAACGCCTCCACGTCGACGATGGGGCTATAGCGCTCGAACACGGCGCGCAGGAGCTCGTCCCGCCCCCCGAAGGTCACGTAGAGGCTCGGCACGGAGCACGCGGCCGAGGCTGCCACGCGTTCGAAGGTGACCGTTCCCAGTCCCTGTGTGCTGATCAGGTCCGCGGTGGCCTCGATGGCGCGCTCTCTCACCGGCTTTCGTGCCCCTGAGGCCATGCCGGCGGCCTGCAGGGCCTTGTCCAGGGGGTGCCGGGTGCCACCCAGTCGACGCAGCAGTGTGCTGCGGGAGATTCCGGCTTCCAGGGCGATGTCGCGCAAGGTCACATCTGCTGCAGGCACGCCTTGTGCGGTCGCGGCTCGGAGCGTGGCGTCGATGATTTCTTGGGGAACGTCGGGTGACTCATTGGTCCGCGACCCATTGGTACGTGGCATGTGTGTTAATGTACTATCTAATTGAGTTCCAGTCCAGGATGGGTGAGGGCCGTTCTCCCGCTCGCCCTTGGTGCGCGGCGCTCAGAAAGTCCTCTCATGACCAAGCACTCTTCCGCGCCCGCCTTTGGACGCGAGCTGACTGTGGTGGTCCTGGGCTTGACCGCCCTGGTCACCTTGACGCGGTGCGCGTTCGCCCTGCCCTCGATTCACGAATGTCATGGCGGGCGGACGCGCTGGTCGCGGATGGGTCTCGCGTGGTACCTGATCGGGCGTTTCCCATGGCGTAGTTGGCCCCGAAAGTCATCGCTCCGTGCGGTTGAGCTCTGCGGCGAAGAAGGCCGAGGCGCTCTTCAGGATCGCGTTGGCCCGGCGCAGCTCCTCGTTCTCGCGTCGGAGGACCGAGATCGGCTCCTCGTCGTCCACAGCCACGGCGGAACCCGCGTCATCCCCAACGTCGGCGCGAGCCGCTGCGCGTGCTTGATCCGCGCCGGCGGGGCCCGGACCCGAGCAGCCGTCCAACAAGCCGGACGCAGCCCCGCCCCGGTGCGCCTCCACGGCCGCCCTCGTGCGGTCTTCGTCGCCGAGCGTGATCGCCGCCACGAGCTCCTCGTGCACGGCCAGACGTCGGGCCAGATAGTCGTTCGGGGTCGAGTCCGCCTCACGGTCCGCGCGGACCGTCAGTTCCGCGATGCACCGCATCGTGCCCACATACATGGCACGGGCGAGGTGGTTGCTGGTGATCTCGGCGATACGTTCGTGCAGCGCCCAGTTGGCCTGGAGGAAGCGCTCCAGATGGTTTCCGGCCTCGCGCAGCGCATCGAGGCACGCTTCGAGGTCCTCGGCGTCCCGATCGGTCCGGCCTCGAGCCGCCTCGAGCGCGATGAGCTCCTCCAGCGAGTCGCGCACGGCGATCGCGTCCGCGACCGTCGTAGCCCCCTGCGGAACCCTCAGCAGCGTCTGACGCAACCGCACCACTGGACTGACCTGCGCGACGAAGAGACCGCCTCCACGCCCGGGACGCACCTCCGCGCTCCCGCGTTCGGTGAGCAACCGGACCGTCTCGCCGATGGTGGCCCGGCCGTACCCGGTCTGCTCCCGCAGCTCCTCCATGGTGGCTATCCGCTCACCAGGGCGCAGGCCCCGGGTGTCGATCATCTGCTCGATGTCCGAGGCGAGACTCTTCGCCAAGCCAGGTGGTCGCGAATACATGCGAAAGATTCTAGCTCTTGACATGGGGACGTAGGCCTAGCAGGCTCGGAAGCACCCGAAACATACGGGTGGTTAATTCAAAGGTCTCGCGGGTGGTATGGCCCCGTGATGGACCAGGACAAGACGGCGCAATCCGTAGCAGGACCGCCACCGTCATGACGCAGTCCCTCGGCACAGTGCCCCTGGCGTTGAGCGATCAAGGCCTGCGGCTCCCGTGCACGACTCCGAAAGCAGGACTCCATGCTGTGTAAGGGAAGGTTCGCGGGACCGGTCGTCGGCCTGCGGTTCGAGACTCCCACGTGCTCGGGTTTCACAGATGAGAAGGGGACCTTCGAATACCGGGACGGTGAAACCATCGCCTTCTCGGTCGGGGCGGTCCTGCTTGGTGCGGCGCGCGGCGCGGAACGCCTCACTGTCGCCGACATCGTCGCGAGGGTCGACGGCAACCTGGACAAACTGGCCGACCCGGGGCTGACGAACATCGCCCGCTTCCTGCAGACCCTGGACCGGGACGGCAGTCTCGACGACGGGATCACACTGACGCCGGAGATCCACACGCTGGTCGGTGACCGCGTCATCAACTTCCGCAATCAGACGACGCTGGCGCCCGGGCCGGCCGACCTCATCCAGGCGTTCACCGACGACCCGGCGGTCACGGTGCTGCTCGACGATCTGAACCAGGCGAAGGTCTTCAGCGATGCCACACCGCGCAAGCTGAGGTCGGCCGCCGCCGCGCGCAATGAGGTGCGGCGCAACGTCCTCGGCATCCGGCGGTACCGCGACGTCAAGATCCCCACACGGAACGGATCGTTCGTCTACGCCGACGTCTACCGTCCCGATCACGGGGACCCCGTCCCCGTCGTCATGAACTGCGGCGTTTACGGCAGGGCATTCGTCCACCACTCGATCTGTGGCGAGGAGGACGCCGAACAGCACGAGCTGATGGAGGAACGGTACTTTCTGGGCAACCCCAACGGGTACGAGTACGAGAACCACGAGAGCGTCAACACGGTGACCTGGATCCCGCGGGGCTATGCCGTCGTGCGCGTCGACAGCCCAGGGGCCGGCAAGAGCCCGGGCACCCTGGGAATCTGGGGCATCGACGAGGCGGAGGCGTTCTACGACGCCATCGAGTGGGCCGGGGTACAGAAGTGGTCCAACGGGAACGTCGGGCTGTGGGGCATGTCGTACTACGCGGTCAACCAGCACGCGGTGGCGAGCCTTCGGCCGCCGCACCTCAAGGCGATGATCGCCATCGGAACGGACGCCGACCTCTACGAGGAAGTCATCTACACCGGAGGCATCCTCAACGAGGAGTTCTTCCCCATGTGGTTCCAGAAGGGCATCGCACCCGCGATCTGCGGTGAGGTCGACGCCAAGGACTTCCTGGCGATGGCCAAACAGAATCCCTTCAAGGACTCCGATCCCGCCCTGGTCTTCGGTCCTCGGTCCGAGGTGCTGATGAATCCGGATCTCAACGATGTCTCGGTGCCGCTCTGGACCGTCGCCGTGACAACGCACCCTGCCAATTTCCACCAACTCGGCAGTAGCGAGACGTACCTCGGCACTCCTACGAAGAACAAGAAGATCGACTTCTGGGAGGACTGGTTCATGAAGTCCTACTCAGCCTCTGCGGTCTATGACCACGTGGCGTTCTTCGATCACTGGCTCAAGGGCGTCGACAACGGGATCATGGACAAGCCGCCCGTCCGCCTCGAAATCCGGACCGGGCGCGGTGCTTCGTACCTGCAGGAAGAGCAGGAGTGGCCGATCGCCCGCACCGAGTACGTCAAGTGGTACCTGGACGCCCGGCCCTCCGATCTGGAAGGGGCCCTTCCCTGCGACAACGTGCTGAGTCTCGGGCACACGCTCCCCGACGCAGAGCGGTCCGTGGACTATTCGGCCCAGGTCGACCCGGCCGCACCCGTCGTACCGCCGGCGCCGATCGCGGGCCGGAAGGAGTGGACCACTGCGCCGTGCAGTCCCGGTGCCACCTTCGTCAGTCCGCCGCTGGAGGCGGACACCGTGCTGGCCGGGTACAGCAAGCTCGTACTGTGGGTCTCCTCCACCAGCGAGGACATGGACCTCTTCGTGTCTGTGCGAGTGCTGGACGAGGACAACAACGAAATCGACTTCTGCGGTCCGGCGGTCATCCCCGGCATCCCCACCGACCTCTATCCCCTGGCCAAGGGATGGCTCAAGGTCTCTCACCGCGAGCTGGACACCGAGCGTTCGACCGACTTCCGGCCGAAGCACACCCATCTCCGTGCTGACCACGCCCCGCTGCGCAGCGGCGAAGTCGTCCCCGTGGAAGTGGAGATCATTCCGAATACGGGCCTGGTGCGGGCCGGCCACCGCATCCGGATCGACATCCAGCCCTACACCGGTGTCGGCCACGGCAGCAGGCATGCCTATGACGCGTCGTATCACGACGGTGCCCGGAATGCGGTCTACACCGGCCCGGAGCATCCGAGCTATCTGCAGCTGCCCGTCCTGCCGCCCAAGGAGGCATGACCGGCCTCGGCAGGTACGCGCGTCGGCCCACCTCCGACCATTACTTGCCTAAGGCGACCTTCAAGACCGCTTCGTTCGAAGCAACATTCGAATCAGTAATGGAGAGTCTGATGAATCTTGAGGAACTGAGCGCCCGAACGGAAATCCACGATGTACTGCTGCGTTATTGCCGCGGTCTCGACCGAGTTGATATGAGCCTGGTTCGCGGCGCCTTTCACGAGGACGCGTGGGTGCAGTTTCCGGAAAGCTTGCACGTCGGTCCTGTCGATGGTTTCGTGGAATTCCTGACGGGGGAGATGCCGCGCTTCGTTCGGACCATGCACTTCCTCGGCAACAGCCTCATCGAATTCGACGGTCCTGCCGTCGCGCATGTGGAGACCTATCTGCAGGCCGACCATCAGGGCTCGGATCGGCACCAGTGGAAGAACGAAACCGTCAAGCTCTGGGCGCGCTACCTCGACAGGTTCGAACAGCGGGACGGGCGGTGGCTGATCGCACGCCGCAGGCTGCTCGTCGACTGGATGTACAGGTATCCCGCCGACGGCTGGTTCGACGATCACCCCGACGCCTCGGTGGGGCGCCGGCACGGGACGGACCCGAGTCTGCGAAAGGTTGCCGGCTTCAGCGGGACGCCGCTGGGAAGTGGCGAATGGCCCGTCTGATCCAAAGTTATCCGAAAAGGCAACCGAGGAGGTAATGAAATCATGGCGATGACTGCGAAAAAGGACATCGATCGGCCACAGGCTCGGGAAATCCTGGCCCGTGTCGAGGATATGCAGACCTGGCTGCGTGAGCACCAGCCCGCCGCGGAGCGAGAGCGTCGTATCCCCCAGGAGAGCATTGAACGTCTCGACGCCGCAGGTGTCTTCACCCTGACCACACCGAGGCGCTACGGCGGTGCGGACTTCACGACACGTGAACTCCATGCCATCTACCGGGCTCTCGGCGCGGGGTGCGGGGCGACATCCTGGATGGTGTGGGCGGCCGCGGGAGGAAATCTGTGGAGCTTCTCCTTCGCCGACGGTGTCATGGCGCCGGTGTACGAGACGCCGTGGGTCGGTAACCGCACCTTCGCGCTGGGAGGCACGAGCCGGCGCATGTCCGGGACCGCGCGCCAGGTCGACGGCGGATGGATGATCAAAGGCGCCTGGCCCTTCGCCACCGGCAGCGTTCACGCCTCCCACGGATTCCTCGCCGTCTTCTATGACGAGACCGACGACGCGAAGGTCGGCATGGTTCTCGTACCGAAGGACTCACTCGTCGCCCGCGATGACTGGGATGCCATGGGCCTGGCGGCCACGGGCAGCCAGACCATGGCGACGGATGGTGAGCTGTTCGTCCCGGACGAGCGCTTCAGCACCCCTCAGGAGCTCACGGCCCGCCTAGCCGAAGCCACCGAGCAAGGAGTGGGGCCGCGCCGCGGGGGGCTTTCCCGCTCGCTCGTGACCGGCACCGGCACGGCGCTCGGCATGGCTGATCACGCCATGGAAGTCTTCCTCAGCGGGTTGGGGAAGCGGAGCATCCCCTATTCGACCTACTCCAAGCAGCTCGAGGCGCCGATCACCCACCTCACCGTGGGCCGCGCTCACGCGCAGATCCGAGCGGCGGGACGAGTCGCCGACGCCGCGGCGGCCGAACTGGACCGACTCGACGCCGAGGGCCTGGACCCCACGGAGCGGGAGATCGTTCAGTTCCACACCGACGTCGCTCATGTCTGGGACGCGTGTAGCTCAGCGGTTGAGAAGCTCTTCCACGCGTCTGGAGCGTCCGCGATCATGAAACGCCAGCCTCTGCAGCTGATCGCCCGCAACTGCCGTGCCGGCAGCCTCCACTCGGCGCACACCATCGACACCTGGATGGAGAACATGGGACGCACGCTGTGCGAAGTCGAGGCCGGTCCCACGTCCACGAGCGTGCTCGAACGACGGGCCTAGGCGGTCGGGATCAGAGTCCAGTTCTTGACGCATGAGAGGGATGCCCCCATGTCATCCGCCGCATTTCGCAAGTACCTCTTCCCCGCGCATCACTCGCGCGTCGCCGACCTCAGGGGCGTTGACGCGTACGCCTACCGCGACCTCGTCCGAGTCGAGGGCACGTTCACCGGTGACATGATCAGGGACTGGTCGCGCCTCTACAAGAACGACTTCGTCGGTGTCACCGAGGACGGAGCCCTGCGTGAGGGGCTCCACCGTCTTGGGCCCGCCGAGCCCGGAGAAGAGGCGCCGGTGGCCGCGATGGTCGCCGCGGCGCACCAGTTGCTCGACACGCTGGACGAGGACGGTCGGGCCCGACTCTCCTACCCCGTGGACGCAGTCGACTGGCAGACGTGGTCCAACCCCGAGTTCCTCCAGTTCGACACCGGCCTGCGTTTGGAGTTCCAGCCGGCCGAGGTGCGGCGTGCGGCGCTCGCCCTCGTTGAGGCGTCCCTCAGCGCCGAGGGATACGAGGCAGTCCGCACGGCGATGCGGATCAACGCGTTCCTCGGCGAGGTCGTCGGCCTGGAAGGCATCCTCAACGAATACAGCTACAACTTCGCCCTGTACGGAGAGCCCGATCAGAGTGTCCCGTGGGGTTGGCAGCTGTACGGCCATCACTGTGCCGTCAACTGCCTGGTGGTGGAGGGGCGCATGTCCTTGAGCCCCGTCTTCCTGGGCGCGGAACCCAATGAGATCGACGCCGGGCCCCACGCCGGCGTGCGCGCCTTCAGCGAACGAGTCGCGCTCGGCAGGCAGCTCATGGAGGCACTTCCGGAATCGCAGCGGCTCAGGGCCACGGTATACGAGCGGATGATCGATCCCTCGATGCCCGATGGCCGCCTGCACCCGGGTGACGAACGGCATCTCGCCGGCGCGTTCCAGGACAACCGGGTGATCCCCTTCGAGGGCATGCCGGTGTCCGGCATGCCGAAGGCGGCCCAGGATCTGGTCATGGCCATCGTCGAGCAGTTCGTTGAGCATCTGCCCACCGGTCCCCGTACCGCCAGGCTGCGGGAAGTGCGAGACCACCTCGACGACACCTGGTTCTGCTGGATCGGTGGCCACGGCCAGGACGACGTCTTCTACTACCGCGTTCAGTCACCTGTGCTCATCGCCGAGTTGGACCACCACTGTGGTGTGTGGCTCGAGAACGACACTCCACAGCCCTTCCACATCCACACAGTTCTGCGCACTCCGCACGGAAACGACTACGGCCGGGCCTGGGTACGGCAGTGGCAGCGCGAGCATCGACAAAGATCGTCACGCCGTCCCGCGTACTGACCGCGACGTCCTTCTCGAAGATGACATCGAAACGTCGTGCGTGAAGTTAGTTTACATGTACTCTGTAACCGAGTTCCGGCTCAACTGGGCTGACTCTTCGCGTCGGAGAGCGAGGATTCCGGCACCGCGACATGATGGATTCACCGGCCTATGAAAGGCGGTGACACCACATGGATGTGAGCGGGACGGGAAATTGTCCTGTCCTTGCCGGGGTGGCGACCGCGCTGATCGACGATCGTGGCATCGTGATCGGCTGGTCCCGTGCCGCGGAACAGCTGCTGGGGCGTGCGGCCGCTCACGTCCTTGGGCGATCCATTGTCCGGCTGCTGGCCGAGCCCGGTGTCATCGCCGGTGGTGAGCTGCCCCGAGACGGCGAAGCCGAGTTGCTCAGCGACTCCGGGCAGGCCATCGCTGTCCGCTATCGCACCGAGAAGTACCAGAGCCTCGGGCTCTCCCTGCTCCTGGCAGTGGCCGTCGAACAGGCGGCCGAGACTGAGTGGGACACGGCGTTGTCGCGGGCGCTGCTCAGTCAGAGTCGCATCGGTTTCATCCTTCGGGACAAGAACCTCGCGGTGGTTCGCTCCAACCAGGTGCGCGGAGCCGTCGCTGGTCCGACGGTTCCTGTGGGTAGCCGGCTCTCCGACGTAATGCACCCGGACGACGCCGCCGGCGTGGAGGCGGCGTTGCGGGGTGTTCTGGAGACGGGCGTGCCGCTGGCCGCCCATGAGCAGCGTGTGCGGTCTGCGCGGGCACCAGACGGTGACTGGTCGCTCGCCGTGTCAGCCGTACGAACGGAGGACACGCGTGGCCGGCCCACTGGGGTCGCCGTCCTGTTCACCGATGCGACCAAGCATTTGCGGGCCGACCGACGGCGGGAATTGAGCCACCGGGCGTCTGCGGGGATCGGCGGCACACTGGACATCAACCGGACGGCCCAAGAGATCGTCGACACGCTGGTTCCCGACGTCGCCGACGTCGCCTGGGTCAACCTCGCCGACGCCACCTATACGGGAGACGAGCCACCGAAGACGTTCGGCGGCGGTGATCTGCATCTGCGGAGGGCCGCGGCGCGTATCGCGACCGGCCCGTGGCCCGCCGCGCTGCTCCAGCCTGGCGAGCCCATCCCTCACTTCCCTGATCTGCCCCTGGTCCGTGAGCTCCAGGAGGGCCGCACCATAGTCGTGGGCCGGGCAGCGCTGGAACGAGCGCTGGTCGACCACCCCTGGTTGCGGCTGGTGGCACCCCGGAACGGGCACTCGATGATCGTGGCTCCGCTCTTCGCGCGCGGCCTCGTGCTCGGGGTCGTGACGGCGTGGCGTACCGATCAGGCCGAACCCTTCGACGAGGAGGACGCCGGCCTGCTTGCCGAGATCGCGGCTCACTCGGCCCTGGGCGTGGACAATGCCCGCCGATACACACGCGAGCATCGTGCCGCCGTCGCCCTGCAAGAGCGCCTGCTGCCACAGGCGTTCACCTCCACCCGAGTCATGGAGACTGCCGGCGCGTACCTGCCCGCCGCCGGTGGGGCCGAGATCGGCGGTGACTGGTTCGACACGATCGAGCTCCCCTCGTTGCGGACCGCCCTCGTCGTCGGGGACGTGACCGGCCACGGACTGCATGCCACCGCGACCATGGGACGGCTCCGAACCGCCGTTCAGACGCTGGCGGATCTGGAACTGCCACCTGACGAACTCCTCGCTCATCTGGATGACTTGGTCTCCCGGCTCGCCGACGAGGCGGAGCTGTCACATCGTGACGTCGTCGGAGCGACCTGCTTGGTGGCTGTGCACGACCCGGTCGAGGGACACTGCACGATGGCCTCGGCCGGCCATCCGCCACCGTTGCTGGCCCTGCCGAGCGCGGATGTGTCCCCGGTGAGTGTGCGGCCCGGGCCACCCCTCGGTGTCGGCGGCCTGCCGTTCGAGCCGACTACCGTCGCTGTGCCGCCCGGCAGCGTTCTCGCTCTGTACACCGACGGTCTGCTTCAGCGTTACGGCACGGACATCGACAGCAGCACGCGTGACCTCTCGGAACGGCTCGCGCTGCACTGCCGCTCCGCCACCGACCTGCCCTCGCTGGCGCAGGACCTGATCAGTGGGGCGGCCCAACACCCACTGTCGGACGACGCCGCGCTTCTGCTCGCGCGCACGTCCGCGGTGCAGCCGGAAGACGTGGCCGACTGGGAGTTCCCGGCAGACCCCCGAGCAGTCTCCTCGGCCAGAGAGATGGCCGGAGCCAAGCTCGCGGAGTGGGGGCTGGACGACATCATCTTCGTCACCGAACTGATCGTCAGCGAACTTGTCACCAACGCCGTGCGTTACGCGGGTGGCCCCGTGGGACTGCGCCTGATCCGCGGCGAAGTCCTCTGCTGCGAGGTCACGGATCCCAGCAACACGCAGCCCCGCATGCGACGAGCCCGTACCTCCGACGAAGGAGGCCGAGGCCTGTTCCTGGTGGCGCAGTTGAGCCGCCGGTGGGGGAGTAGGTACGGACAGAGCGGCAAGACCATTTGGGTCGAGCAAGATCTGTCCGTTTGAAGCCGGCGTCCAGGAGTGCTGCCGCCCGTGCCTCAGCCCTTGTCGGGCGGTGCGGGTGCGAAGCGGTCCAGGGTGGTGATCCCGGCGAACTTGTGCGGCTGCGACCCCGCCATCAGCCTGCCGTAGTTCTCGGATAGGGCCTCAAGATTGAGGGCTCCGTGCAAAGTGATGACCCGTGCGTCGCGCCAGGCTCGCTGAATCGGTTCGCTCTCCATGATGGCTGTCGAGCCGGAGTTGCGCTGCAGCAGCTCGATGGCCTCCGCGCACCATTTGGCCGCGTACGCGGTCTCGGCGAGCACTCGCGCACTGAACATCTGCATGTACTCGGGATCCGCAGCCCCGCCGGCGGCGGCGACAGCGCCCAGCCGGTCGGTTTCGTCAGCGTTGGCGCGCGTCATCAACGTCGCAGACCGGATCTTGGAATGGACCTCGGTGAGCATCAGATGGGTCAGCGGCGCGTCCAACTGGTTCTTGTAGGTGGTGCCGCGGATGGGGCGGCCGGCGGAGCGCTCCAGGAACCTCTCCAGCGCACCCTGCGCGATGCCGATCGACATTCCTGCCATGAGGCTGAACGCCCAGCCGAGCGAGGGCGCCTTCCACAGCGATCCCTTGAGGCCGTTGTCGATGGTTCCGCCGACGACGTGACGGAAGTCGACGACGCGATAGTCGGGCACGAAGAGTTCGTCCCCGACAAGGGTGATGGATACGCTGCCAGTTGCGCGCATGCCGGCGACATGCCAGTCGTTGAGGAACCGCAGCTCATCGCGCGGAACCTGTACGCCCACCAGGTAGGGGCCGTCACCGTCGTCGGCGATGCAACCCAGGTTCGTAAAGGGCGCCCAGAGCGAGTCGCTGCCGAACGTCCAGGGACCGCCCGTGATGACCCAGCCCCCCTCGACTCGTTTCGCGCGCCCGCGGGAGGCAGGGAAGTGACTCGATCCGGCGACTCGTGGCCCGGTCCACTCGCATCCGAAGACCTCCTCGACGACGCGAGCGCCCGAGCCGGCGGGAATCCAGTTCGTAGAGGCGCCCACCCACACAGTCCAACCGGACGAGCCGTCCCATTTGGAGACTTCGGACACGACGTCCACCTGCTGCCGCACCGTCAGCTCATCCCCGCCGAACTCAACGGGATTGCCGATGTTGAACGCGCCTGTTGCGTCCAGATCGGCGATGGTCTCGTTCGAATGACGGCCCGCACGCTCGGCGTCGAGCGCACGCTCACGCAGGGTTGGGCCCAGCGCGCGGACGTTCTCGAGGATTTTCGCCAGCCTCTCGGAGGTGTCTCGAGTCGAAACCATCGTCGTCATCTCCTGTATGTCGTTCTGTGCGAGACAAGGGTCGGCTCGTCAGCTGCCGCCGGCTCTTGGCGGTATCTCTCATGAGGCCTCGATGGGGAGTGCGACGACAGCGGTGGCGCTTCCCGGGATGGTGTGGCAGGCCTTGGCCGGCCACCGAAGGGGATTCGGATACGACGCGAGCCAGGAAGTGCCAGGGCGGGCGAAGACACAGCAGAGCCGTCGCTGGGTCGGCCGAAGGAGTCCGCAATCGGGATCGTAGGCCTCGCCAACAAAAGTGTCAACATTATGTCCCGGCTCGTGGGCCGGGTGCCGCAACGATCGCACTCTGTGCGTACGCCGAGAACGTTCGTCCAGCCCGTCGGGCTGCTGTGATCGGGGAGCGACCAAGCGCTCGGCCCGTACAAAGTGTTGACAGTCGTTCGTTGGCGCTTGAGGATGAGGCGCACGCGCCCGCCCGATCCGGCGGCTCTTCTTGTCACGGGATATGACGATGGCCGTCGGCGCCGCGCGGCGGAGCGGAGCCTGCGAGGGAGCAAGCGTGGGCTCCGAGGAGACGGCTTCTTTCGCTTCCCAGTCATCTGCTGACGCTGGTGGAGCCGTACTGCACCGGTGCGCCTTAATCTCGCTATCGACGCAAAAGACCCGAAATGCAGCATAGAGTATGAGGGATACGAGCATGATTGAACATGACAAGGCTGCCATCGTTGAGGTCCTGAACCTCTACGGCCTGGCGCTCGACGCCCATCGCTGGGATCTCTTCGACCGCATCTTCACGGAAGACGTGACCGCGGAGTTCGGCCCGGCCGGAGCTGCCTGGTCCGGACTCTCCACCTTCAAGAGCTCCTTCGCCGGGTTTCACGAGACCTTGGACAGCCATCAGCACACGATGATGGGCCAGTTGGTGCACGTCGACGGGGACAGGGCCTACGCCTTCAGTTACGGCAACTGGCTTCTCGTGCGCGAAGCGGCCGAGGGCGGCCCGACGTGGCAGGGGACCGGGTGGTACGACGACGAGCTGTTCCGAACCGATCATGGTTGGCTCATCCGGCACCGTGTGTGTCGCCTCACGTCCTGGACCGGCAACCCCTTGGTGCCCGAGCCGCAGGCGGAGCACAACCCCGACATGCAGACGAACGTGCTGCGTGAGCACAGCGAGGCGGGGAAGATCGCCTTCCTTAACGCGATCCAGGCCAAGTAGGCGCACCTACCGGGTTCACGCTCCTCGTCGAGTCAGGCGCCCTCGTGGCGAGTGTCGGGCAGGACTGCGGGTGGTCCTCCGTGCATGTCGGACGGAAGCGCCGCGTTCTGCCCTTCGGGCTACCGGGGCTAACTCCTGCGACCGGGCTCCGGAGTGAGTAGGTAGGCGACTGCCATGTCCCTGAGCTCGTCCGCGTACTGACGCAGAGCCGCCTCGCTGGTGAAGCTGTCCGGACGCAGCGAGTTGTGAAAGCAGGCCCCCAGGAGGACCCGGGCCGCGGTATCGAGCGCTGCCTCCGGGGCGGGGCGCCGGATCTGATCCATGTAGGGCATCGCGGCGTCGAGGAGGAAGCGGTGGATCTCGGAGATGGTGCGGGCGCCACGATCAAGGGCGCCGCCTCCCCGGGTGCGCAGCAGCTCGGTGAAGAGATTGCCGCCCTCGGCGAAGGAGCGGAGCAGCGAGTGGGCGTATGCGTGCATGACGCCGGACAGCGACGGCTCGGCCGCGCGTAGCTGCCTCGCCACGTACTCCTCGCGTCGATCCAGCATGCGGGCCGTCAGAGCACTGATCAACTGCTCTTTGCCTTCGAAGCGACGGTAGATCGAGCCCACCGACATGCCGGCGCGTTCGGCGACGCCCGTGATGGTCAACTCCTCCAGACCGACCTGGGAGGCGAGTTCCTCAGCGGCCTGCAGCATCCGAGCCAGCGTCGCGGCGCTGCGTGCCTGTCGGGGCTCTCGGTAGTGCGTCAGGTGGTTCCCGTCATCAGTCACGGCACGCATGGTACAGAGGACGGCTTTGGTCACTCGTCTTGACAGAGTTTGCTCTACCACTCCTAGTATTGCGAATGAGAGTTCACATTCGCACTCAGGGTGGAGTTCCCGGATGACTGACATGCAATCTTCGACGACAGCGGCCGTCCTGCTCGCGTCAGGGCCGGCCGGGCCCGGGAGCATCGATGACTTCGAGCTCTTCTACTCCCGACGTGTTCTGAGCCTCCTCAAGACGCGGCTGGGGCGGCAGCCGCTGCTCGATCTGCTGGCCAAGGACATCGAAGAGGGCAATGCCTTCCTGAGGCAGAGCGCGCGGGACTCCGGAGGCAGCTTCACCTCGGGCACGACAGTGCTGGAGACGCAGGGTCTCAAGGCCGGACAGTTCCTTGCCTGGATGGGCAAGGCCTTCGCCGACGAGAACGTGCTCCTCGCGGCTCAGCCCGAGCACTACGCGATGGTCAACAAGGACGATGGGTCGGTCCATGTGACCGAGAACATCGGCCCGTACATCTGCTCCTTCTACCTCGGCGACTGGGCCGCGGAGGCCATGGCTTGGGCCACGGACGCGGACGAACTCCTGCCTGAGAGCACCTTTCCGCACAAGAAGGCCACGAACCTCTTCCTCGCCGACGGCACGATCGTAGGCCGCGTGCTGATCCAGTTCGGCGATACGGACGAGGGCTTTTCCTCACACCTGACGGTCTACCTGCCCAGCTCCAGTCCAGCGGACATCCTGGAACACCATCTCCGGCATTTCGCTGTGGAGTTCAGGAACTGGATCATGGCCGCAGCGACAGCGAGCGCCTGAGGGGGCGGCACCTCGGCCAGAGGACAGACGCCCAGGAAGCCGTCGTCACCGCCCGCATGGCGGACTCGGTGGTGGGCCAGTGCCGACGGGGCCTGCGACAGTGACCGGGCCACCATCACGGGTGAGTCACTGCCGGTGGCGGCAGGCGGCCGCTCCTCTGTTCGGGGCCTCAAAGTCTGCGGCCGACCGCATGCGCGGCATCGCCGCCTCGCCACACCGACTGAGCTTGTGCTTTACCCCCAGCTTGGTGATCGAGGAGGGCACCGTGGAGGACCTGCCGCTTCACGAGTTGGGGCTGCTGCGTGGGGCGGTGGAGGGTTGCGACACTCGCTACTTTGGCTCACTGCTGGCGCTCGACCGGCACGCATGTCTGATGCTTCGGGCCGGCCTGATCGCACTGATCCCGGCAGGTATGCAGCGAGACGATGAGTGCCAGTTCTACGAGGCCACCGCAGCAGGCCGGGAGTTCTACGCCGCCCATCTCTCCGGGCTGGATGAGCGTGCCAAGGGCCGAGCGAGCTCATGGCGCGACCATCCGCAGCTTGCGGCTGCGGCGCGGGCACTGGGCAGGATGCTGGATGCGGTTGAGCGCCGCGCTGACTCGGCCGGGATCCACAACGCGATCAACTGAGCCCAGCCTCGGCACTGAAGCCGTTCCCGCTCGATGATCGGCTCGGATCGTCTGACGGTTTGCTGACGTCGTAGCGGGTCTCCCAGTGGCGGTGGAGGTCAGCAACCAGCGGTCGGGGATGAGCCGGACGTGACCTGAGAATGAACAATGCCGTCTTCACGGAAGTCGCCCGCCGACGAGTTTCCCTTGCCAGGACGGCGGCAGCAGACACCCGGCGGCGTCAACAACGCAGTCAGCAGGCCGCTCCGCATCGAAGACAGGGCGACCTGCTGACTCGTGCACCCGCCTCAGGCAACCTTGACCGGCAGTTGCAGGTAGGACGCGTGTTCGCCACCGGTGCGGATGATGTGCTGTCCGCTCTCGGCCGGGGTGTACTCGCGGATTCCGGGCATCATCGTCCCCAGCAGCGAGCGGCCGCTGATGACAAGGCGAAGCTGCTCGCCCGGATAAAAGGTGAGCCCCACAGGGAGCAGGTCGATCTCGACGTTGACGACCTCACCCAGCGAGAGCTTCTCGACCCGATCGAAGGTGTGGGCGGGGACGTCATCGGTGGACAACTGCTTGTCCAGGTGGCGCATCGAGACGCGCAGGCGTCCGTCCGCTCCCTTGTACCGCAGGATCGAGCCGCCGCGTTCCGTGACGTCATGAATCCGCGCGCTCTGGTTGGGCACGGTGAACTGCTGCAAAGGCGTGCCGTACGCGTCGAGCTTCTGGACGAGGAGGAACAGGTCCATGTCGTCCGCGCCTTCCGCCTCGACCCACAGGTGCGCCTTCGGGTAACCGACCAGCACGGTCTCCTGGTCGAAGCGCGTCACGAAAGACACCTCGTCCGGGTTGGAACCGAGCGCGTAGCCGGCCGACGCCCCGTCGGCCGGGGCCGTCGTCCCCAGAGTCCGTGATCGGCCGTCCAAGTAGTACTTCGTCGGGGTGACGCCCGCCGGCGGGAACTGGTCCGCAGGGATATTGACCTGGTCGCCGCCCTGGAGGTCGAGCAGGGAGTAGCGCACACGGGGCGTCTCCTCCCACCCGTTGTCCTCGTCCTTGAGGAAGCGGTCGAAGAACCGGCGCAGCTCCTCCCGGTTCGTCTCGTCGTAGTAGTCGGGCCACTCCTGGCTGTTGTGGATGCGCAGCCACTTGTCCTCGGACGCGATGCGGCGCCAGGCACGGAAAGTACCAGCGGTGTGCAGCGTGTTGGAGTAGCTGGCGACGACGTACGCGGGCACATTGATCTTCTCGAACTGCGGGATCTTGTTCTCCCACAGCTCGTTCATCAGCGGATGGCGCTCGGCCTCCGCGATGATGTCCTCCTTGCTGCCGTTGCCCCAGAAGCTGTAGTCCCGCAGCTGACGGGCGAACCCGTGGTCGGGCAGGCCGCCGCGCATCACCAGGTCGCGGTAGACGTCGCTCACGCCCTCCCACGGGTTGATCGCCGCCAGGTGCGGCGGCTGTTCGGCCGCGGTGAACCACTGCGACACCGCGAGGTAGGAGGTTCCGCTCATGGCGACCTTGCCCGTGCACCAGTCCTGAACGGCGAGCCACTCGATCAGGTCGTAACAGTCACGGCCCTCCTGGCGGTCCCACAGCACACTGTCGCCTTCGCAGTGGGCCACGCCCCGGATGTCCGGGTTGCAGATCGCGTAGCCCTGCGCGCACCAGTACGCGGGATCCGGAGCCTCGAACTTCGCGAGCCCGGACATGATGCCGTTGTCCAGTCCGACCAGACTGAACACACCCATGACGCTGGCCGAGGTCCCTTGACCCTTGCCGTACGGACTCCACGCCACGATGACCGGGACCTTCTCGGCGCCCGCAGGCCGCAGTACGTCGACATAGATGGTCACGCCGTCACGCAAAGTGACCGCGACATCCTTTTCGAGCACGATGTCAACGGGCAGCGGCTTGAACGGCGCCGCGATCTGAAACCCCGCCTCCAGCGTACGAGTGCCAGGCTCGAAATCGCTCAGGATGCCGTACCGGTCACCACCCGGCTTCAGCGGGTGTGACGGCATGAGTACCTTCTGGTCATCGCTCATGGTGAGCTCCTCACATCTCTGGACCCGGCGTCGGGCTGTGACGACTCGGCGAGCGTACGTCCGCCAACCGCAAAACTCAACGTGTGTTGAGATGCTGGTTCCGGGGTTAGATTTGGGGTATGACCGCGCATACGAAATCCGTCAGTACCGGGCGCCGTGGACGTCGGCCGGGGACGAGCCAGACCCGGCAGGCCATCCTCGACGCTGCCCGCGCCCGGTTCGCAGCCGACGGCTTCACCGCGACGACGATACGGCGGGTCGCGGCCGACGCCGACGTCGACGCGTCGTTGGTGATGCAGTTCTTCCGGTCGAAGGACGAGCTGTTCGCCGCCGTGATGTCCGTCCCCGCAGAGGCTCTGACGCGCTTCAGCGCAGCGTTCGAGGGAACGGATGCCCACCTCGGTGAACGCGTGGTCCGCGCATTCCTCGACGTGTGGGAAGTGGAGTCCTCGAGTTCGAAGCCCCTCATGGCGATGCTCCGGGGCGCCATCGTCAACGATCAGGCGAACGAACAGCTGCGCGAGTTCCTGCAGGAGCGGCTGTTGGTCGACAACATCGCCTCGCGCGCCGTCGACAACCCAACCCTCCGGGCGGGGATCGTGTCATCGATGCTCGTCGGTCTCATCGTGGGGCGAGGAATCGTCGGCGTAGCAACCCTCGCCGAAGCGGAACGCGAGACGCTGATTGCGCTGATCGGGCCCGCCGTACAACGCGTGCTGGTTCCGATGCCGACGGCCGCCGACGATGGCGGAGGCGACGGCTCCGAGGGGGCCGGCAGATGACGGCGATCGGCGGCCGCCGCCGCTACGGTGTTGGGCCTCGGATCGCGTGAACGTCCGACCCGTCGGCCGGATGCAAGAAGATCGGTACGTGCAAGGCTGAAGATCATGGTCAGTGGCCGCCGACAGCGACGGTGGGTCTGCATGTTGACCGGTGAGAAGGGCACGCGCCGATCGAGGCGGTGATCTCGTCGCAACGGCGGGGTCGCGGGGTCGCTCCACCTCACTCGTGCAACAGCTATTGACGCTTGTTTGTGAGAGTTTTACTTTCCTTCGTATGAGAGCGCTCTCAAGTCGTCGCTTACGTCAGGACTTTGAGGTTTCCTCCATGCCGGACTCCCGCTCACGATCCGCCCCTCACAGCAGACCGGCTGCCGCCTTGGTGCTGGTCACCGCCTTGGCCGCCGTCAGTCTCGGTCCCGCCGCGACTCCGGCGGCGGCAGCCAACGTGCCGGTGGGTGAGGGCAGCTACTCCGACACCCGTCCCCCGGGCGCCTCCGGGCCAACAACCAACACCGGTACCCCGGTGACTCCCAAGGTCACTCCGGGTGCCAAGGGCAAACCGGTTCCGACCAATGACTGGTGGTCGTCTCTGGCCTTCCAGAGGTACGGCGACAATCCCTACTCCACCCCGATGTACGGGCATCCGCTCACCTACCAGGCCACCGGCGGAGGGCTGGAGATCGGCTACCCCACCACCCCCGCGGTCGTCGGCGAGGGGCGCCAGTACGAGTACGCGCACAAGCGCGACCTCACCCTCGGCCTGACCGGCCTGAACTCCCCGGACACGAAGGCCGATGCCTGGTCCGACTGGACCGTCACGCCCTACTGGTCCGACGGCACCCGCACCCTGCGCACCACCATCGGTCACGGCCTCCCCTTCGTATACGCCAAGGGGTCGGGCGGCAACGCCCAGATCACCACCGCCGCCGCGCCGACCGTCTTCGCCGACCAGGGCAGTGTCCTCGGCATCACGGTCGGCGGTCACCACTACGCCCTCTTCGCCCCCAGCGGCAGCGACTGGAACGTCTCGGGCTCCACCCTGACCGCCCCTCTGGGCGCCAAGGACTACTTCTCGCTGGCTGTGTTGCCGTCGGTCGACGCGCTGGCCACGTACAAGAAGTACGCGTACAGCTTCGTCACCGGCTCCAAGGCGACCTGGTCCTACACAGCGGGCTCGGTGAAGGCGGGCTACACCCTCACCACCCAGGCGCAGGAGGGCAGCGAGACCGGCACGCTCCAGGCGCTCTACCGACACCAGTGGCTGCACACGACCGATCCGCTGACCTCCTACACCTATGTGTCGCCGCGCGGCACGATGAAGGTCCGCGAGGGGACGACTTTCACGACGGCACAGCAGTCATCGGCCGTCCTGCCCGCCCTCCCGAAGTCCTCGGGCGTCGACCCGGCGCGCCTGAAGACGCACCTCGACGAGGTGGTGAACGCGGCCGACCCGTTCTCGGGTGCCACCGACACGTACTGGACGGGCAAGGCGCTCGGCAGACTCGCGCAACTCGTCCCCGTCGCCGACCAGATCGGGGAGACCGCAACCCGCGACAAGCTCCTCGGCCTGCTCAAGGGCCGGCTCCAGGAGTGGTTCACCGCAGGTGGTGCGAGTGAGTTCTCCTACGACAGGGACTGGAAGACCCTGACCGGCTACCCTGCGTCGTACGGCAGCGACACGGAACTCAACGACCACCACTTCCACTACAGCTACTACGTCTACGCGGCGGCGATCATCGCCCAGTACGACCGGGCCTGGGCAGCCGACTCGGCGTGGGGCGGCATGGTGAAAACCCTCATCAAGGACGCGGCCAACCCCGCCCGCGGCGACACGGCCTTCCCCTTCCTCCGCGGCTTCGACGTCTACGCGGGCCACGGCTGGGCCTCCGGCCACCAGGGCTTCGCCGCGGGCAACAACCAGGAATCGTCGTCCGAGTCGACGAACCTCAGCGCGGCGCTGGTGCTCTGGGGCTCGGCCACCGACGACACCGAACTCCGCGACTTGGGAGCCTACTTGCTCACCACCGAATCGGAGGCGATCGCGCAGTACTGGTTCGACGCCGACGAGCAGGTGTTCCCCTCCGGCTTCGGCCATGACACGGCCGGGATGGTGTGGGGGAGCGGAGCGGCGTACGCGACGTGGTGGACGGCGAACCCCGAGGAGATCCACGGCATCAACGTCCTTCCTGTCACCGGGGGCTCACTCCACCTGTCCCGACACAAGGCCGCGATCCGGCGCAACCTCGCCGAACTCGTGCGGGAGAACGGCGGCCCAGCCGTCGAGTGGCGCGACATCCTCTGGGAATTCGAGTCGCTCGCCGACCCAGCCGCGGCCAAGTCCAAGTGGGAAGCGGGCCAGGCCAGTTATACCCCTGAGCAGGGGGAGTCCAAGGCGCACACCTATCACTGGATCGGCACCCTGGACACGCTCGGCGCACCCGACCCCACGGTGACGGGCGACATCCCGACGTCGGCGGTCTTCACCAAGGGGACGGTGCGTACGTACACCGCGCACAACTTCGGCGCTTCCCCCCGAACGGTCACCTTCTCCGACGGCGCGACCCTCACAGTCCCGGCCCGCTCCACGGCGACAGGCACCGGAACGGGCGGCGGCGACCCGGATCCCGATCCGGACCCGCCCACAGGGAACGTCTTTCAGCTCCGCACCGGTGGCGCACTCACCACGGCGACCGGGGAGACAGCCGGCAGTGACACCCTCGCGGCTGCGGGCGGCGTGAACCACGACGGCACGCCGTACCGGCCGCTGGTCTACGAGGCGAAGAAGATCAACGGCACCTTCGCGGCAGGCACGTCCACGGCCTTCCGACTCCAGTTGGACGCCGGGACCGTGGTCGGCCTGGGCCAGCAGGCGAGGATCAGCTACGACCTCACGGGCGACGGCACCTTCGAACGGACGGAGACCTACCGGTACTTCGCGACTGATCCTGTGACCGGGTGGGAGACCTACAGCGAGAGCAGCGGCCTCAAGTCGGCGACCGGCTCACTGGGGAACATGCAGGGTGGGACGGTCCGCCTGGAGGTCTGGCCGGCGATTGGCAACGCCCCGGCAAAACTCCGGACCGGGACGGCCGATTCGACACTGACGATCCCGTTCGGCTAGGCAGGACAGGTGCTTACTCTCGCCCGCTGGGTGGACGGGTTCGAGGGCACGACAGGACTTCGTCCTTGACCTCAAGTGAAGTAGAGGTCGCAGAGTGGGTGTTCTACTGCAGATCTACCGGAAGGAACGGCCATGCGCGCCGTTGTGCTGCACGAGTTCGGACCCGCTGAGAACCTCCGTTATGAGGCTGTGCCCGATCCCGTACCGGGACCGGGCGAGGTCCGCCTCTTGGTGAAGGCCGCGGGGGTCCACCAGATCGAGACGGCCATGCGGGAAGGGCTGGAGATCGGTCCGCCGCTACCAGGACTTCCGGCGATTTTCGGGGGAGAGGTGGCCGGCGTCGTCGAGGCGGTCGGGCCGGCAGTGGACGACGCCTGGATCGGCGCCCACGTGGTGACCGCGCACGGCATGCCCGGGGGTTACGCCGAGCTCGCCGTCGCCGACGTGTCGTCCCTGCACCGGATTCCGGCCGGACTGGGGCACGAGGCCGCCGTCACCATGGTCGTCACCGGCACAACTGCCATGGGCCTGCTCGACATCGCAGAGCTCACCTCCGGCGACGTGGTCCTGGTCACCTCTGCGGCCGGTGGCATCGGCCGTCTGGTCGTCCAGTTCGCCGGCCGTCTCGGCGCCACGGTCATCGGTGCGGCGGGGGGACCGGCCAAGACAGCAGCTGTGCGAGAGCTGGGAGCGGACATCTCTGTCGACTACAACCTGCCGGACTGGGCGGATACGGTCCGCGACGCCTTGGGCGGGCGCGGCGTCACGGTCGTTCTGGACGGTGTCGAGGGCGACAAGGGACGGGCCGCCTTCGGGCTGCTGGCCGAGGGCGGGCGCTACATCACCATCGGCGCGGCTTCACGGAAGGAGTTCCGTCCCGATGAAGCGGAGCTGAAGGAGAACGGCGTGCACTTCACCGACGCACTGGCCCTGCTGTTGGAGGGCCAGGACGCGGCCGCCGATGAGGCCCGCGCGCTGACGGCGGCCGCCGACGGGAGTCTGGTGCCCGCCTTCCAGACCTTTCCCCTGTCGCAGGCCGCTGCGGCGCACGCCGCTCTGGAGGCGAGGGCGACAACAGGCAAGGTCGTCCTTGTTCCTGACGCACACGGGTGAGATACGGCCAGCATTGGTCCGTCGAAGCAGTGGTCTCACGAAGGTGCAGAGCGATGTCGCACGCCTGCCAGCCCCTACCGTCTCGCCATGACGTTTCTGGGATGGCAGCAGGCATGGTGCCTGTCAGCCGTTGATGATGTCGGTGAATCGCTGGGTGTTGATGTTTCCTCCGGAGGCGATGATGCCGATCCTCCGGGGGTGGTTGTCGATGTGTCCGGCGAGGAGTGCGGCCAGGGCGGTGGCGCCGCTGGGTTCGAGGACGATCTTGAGTCGTTCGGAGGCGAAGCACATGGCGTTGCGGATCTCGTCGTCGCTGACGAGGGCGATGCCGTCCACGAGCTGCTGGTTGATGGCAAAGGTGATCTCGCCGGGGGTGGGCAGGGCCTGTCCGTCGGCGAGCGTTCGCGGCACGGGGATGGTGATGCGCTCGCCGGCTTCCAGGGAGCGCTTGGTGTCGTCGCCGTCGGCGGGTTCGACGCCGATGACGGTGATGGCGGGGTGCAGCGTCTTGGCGGTGATGGCGCTGCCTGCAATGAGACCGCCGCCTCCGACGGGGGCGATGAGGGTGTCCAGTTCCCCGGTCTCCTCGAAGAGTTCGAGCGCTGCGGTGCCCTGGCCGGCGATGACGTGCGGGTGGTCGTAGGGAGGGATGAGCGCGAGGCCGCGTTCGGCGGCGAGTGCCTCGCCGAGTTTGGTCCGGTCCTGGGAGTAGCGGTCGTAGGTGACGATTTCCGCGCCGTATCCGGCGGTTGCCTCCTTCTTTGACTGGGGGGCATCCTCGGGCATCAGGATGACGGCGCTGGTGCCCAGTTCCCGGGCGGCCAGTGCAGTGGCCTGGGCGTGGTTGCCGGAGGAGTAGGCGGCGATGCCCTTGACCAGTTGTTCGGACGTCAGCTGTGCGGCGGCGTTGTAGGCGCCCCGGAACTTGAAGGCGCCGATGCGCTGGAAGTTCTCGCACTTGATGAATACCTCGGCACCGACGAGGGCGTTGAGGGTACGGGAGGTCAGGACAGGGGTGCGGTGGGCGATGCCGTGGAGCCGTGCGGCGGATTCACGGATGTCGTCGAAGGTCACGGGCAAAGCGGTGGTCATGAGGTGTCCTCGCGTGGGTTGGGGCTGGGACCGGGCAGACGGCAGGGTGGGGGGTGGTTCTGGCGTGCAGTCACCAGCCGGTGACGCGTTCCCAGTTGGCCTGGATGACGTGGGCTTCGTCGGTGGGCTGGGTGCTGTCGATGACGTGGTAGCCGCCGTGCTGGGCCGCGGTGGCGCAGGCGTGGTTGGGCAGGATGCGCAGCCGGGTTCCGACGGGCAGGTCGGGCAGGTCGGCACCGTCGCGGGTGGTCAGGGTGCCGTGCTCCTGGCTCGCCGCGCTCATGATCAGGTTCGGGATCGGGTTTCCGGCCAGGTCGAGGACGAGGCCGTAGCCCTGGTCCTGGGCCTGAGTTGCCGTGCCGCGGTCGCGGGACATGGCCATCCAGCCGCCGTCGGTGAGGATCCAGCCGTACTCGGGGCGGTGGCCGATCACGGTCACGACCACCGACAGGGCGAGGTCCTCCACACGACAGACGTCCAGACCGGCCATGACGAGGTCGAAGAAGACGTAGTTCCCGGCGCGCAGTTCGCTGACGCCGGTCAGGTCCTCGGCCGCGAACGCGGTCGGCGTGGAGCCGACGCTGACCGTGTGGACGGGCAGACCGGCGGCGCGCAGCCGCTTCGCCGCGGTGACCGCCGTATCGCGTTCGTTCTTGGCTGCCAGCCGCTGATCTTCCGGGGTGTAGGCGAAGTACGACTCGCCCGCGTGGGTCAGGACGCCGTCGAGGCATCCGGCCTCGTGCAGGATACGGCCGATGTCGGTGAGTTCGGAGGCGTCGGCCTTGAGGCCCCCTCGGTGGCCGTCGCAGTCGATCTCGATCTGTGCGGGGATGGCGAGACCGGCTTCGCGGGCGGCGTCGGTGACGAAGGCGGCCTGTTCTCGGCTGTCGAGCAGCACGCGCAGGGTGACTCCGCGGCGCAGCAGGGCGATCACGCGGGTCAGCTTGTGCGGGTCGATGCCGACGGCGTAGGTGATGTCGGTGTAGCCGCCGTCGGCGAACGCCTCGGCCTCGGCCAGCGTGGAGACGGTGACGGGACAAGGGGCACCGCCATGCATCAGCGCGGCGACGTCGAGGCTCTTGGCCGTCTTGATGTGCGGCCGCAGGGTGACCCCGAGCCGGTCGGCCCGGCCGGCCAGTCGTTCGATGTTGTGCAGGGCCCTGTGCACGTCGACGACGGCGAACGGGGTGTCGGGGTCGGCCAGCGTCTTCGCGGCGGCCGGGGGCGGGGTGGTGTTCACAGGGCTACGTCCATTTTCTTGAGCAGGGCCAGGCCCAGGCAGAGGTCCTGCAGGCCGATCCCGGAGCTGTCGAAGACCGTGATGTCCTCGCGGCCGTCCCGTCCCGGGGCGCGCGTGGTGAGAACGTCGCCGAGCGCGGTGAGCACGGTTTCTTCGGGGGCGTGCTGGCTCTCGCCCATGCGGCGGGCCTGCTCGGGGAGATCGCAGAAGACGCTGGCGCGGGTGAACAGTTCGGGCGGCAGTTCCCGCTTGCCGGGGGCGTCGGCGCCCATGCACGAGATGTGGGTGCCGGGACGGATCCATTGGGATTCGAACAGGGGTGGGGTGTCGGCCTGGGCGGTGGTGGCGGTAACGATGACGTCGGCTCGTGCGCAGGCTTCCTCGGCGCTGACGCTCTGCGCGTCGTGGCCTTCTGCGGCCAACTCCGCGACCAGCCGAGCGGCGCGCTCCTTGTCCCGTCCCACGACCAGCACCGTGATGATGGGCCGTACGCGGCTGACGGCCCGGACCTCGTAGGCAGCCTGGTGCCCGGTACCGAAAACGGCCAGGGTTGCGGCGTCGGTGCGCGCGAGGAGGTCCACGGCCAGGGCGTCGGCGGCAGCGGTCCGGTAGGCGTTCGCGGTGCCGACCTCCAGGACGGCTGCGATTCTGCCGATGGTCTGGTCGAACAGCAGCAGGGTGGAGTGGTGCCGCGGCAGTCCCTGCGCGGGGTTGTCCGGCCAGAAGGTACCGATCTTCACCCCCGCATGGGTCGCGGAGGCGGACGGCTTGAGGCTGTACCGGTTGCGCGGATCGGATCCATGCACGACGAGGCTGGGCAGGGCGGCAGCGTCCACGGTGGCGGCGAACGCGGCGCGGGCGGCGTCGAAGGCGAGGGCCTCGTCCACCAGCGCGGCGGTCTGCTGTTCAGTGATGTACAGCAGGCCGGACGGGGCCGGCAGCTGGTCCGCGCTCGGAACGGGGTGGCGGTCAGTCGAGGGCTGCAACCGCATACACCTCCACCGCGGACCCGTAGTGCAGTTCCGTGGCGCCGGCGACGGCCCGTGCGGGCCTGGTCGCACCGAGCCACTCCTTGTAGACGTGATCGAAGGCCGGCCAGTCACCGATGTCGGTCACGTGGACGGTGACCGAGATCAGCTTGTCGTGGCTGGTGCCGGCCGTGGCCAGGCACGCATCGAGGTTGCTGAGCACCTGGCGCGCCTGGACCTCGAACGGCTCGCCGGCCAGGAGGGAGCCGTCGGGTGCCACGGGGAGCTGGCCGGAGATGTGGGCCACGCCGCGGTGGGTGGCGATGTGCGAGTAGTGGCCGGCGGGCGGTGCCAGCTGCGGGCTGTCGGACGTATCGATCGAGGGGGTGCCGCCCGTGTTGGGGTGGTGGTTCCCCGTGGTGATCTCGCTGATGGTCATCGTCTCACTTCGTGTAGGAGTAGACGCTGGCTCGGGAGATGCCGAGGAGATCGGCGATGCTCTGGGCGGCGTTGCGGGTGTCGAAGTAGCCGTCCTCGTACAAGCGGCGCACAAGGTCCTTCTTGGCGTCCCGGGGCAGGGCCCGCGGGGTTGTGGAGCGCTCGGCGGCCACTGCTTCGATGACTTCGCGCAGTTCCCGGCGGCTGCGGTCGCTCAGCCTCTCGAGCTGAGCGTCGCGGTTCTCGGGATCGGTCGCGACCAGGTTCGACAGCGTCAGCGTGATGGGTGAGAGCGTGGAGATGTCCAGGTTCAGGCAGATGGCGGCGATGTACTGCCCGGCTGTGTTCTTGATCCCGATCGAGGTGCTCTTCGCGGGGCGTCCGTCGGGGAACTGATTGGCGTAGTTCTGGATGACGCTGGGGTACTGCGGGTCCCGGATACGGGCCAGGCCCAGCTCGGTGGCGGACTGCCCCACCTGGCGTCCGGACAGGTTGTTCTCGATGAAGCGGATGGCGTGGTCCGGATCGCGCAGGTCGTGCAGCACTACCTCGCAGATGCCGGGGAACATGCGGCCCAGCGCTTGAGTAACCTTCTCAGCTTCGGCCAGGAGGTGCTCGTCCTCCGGCTCCCTGGACGTCGCCGGCCCGGCAAGCCCTCGCCCCTCCGGAGTGGTGTCACTGTCCTTCATCTCCTGCTCCCTGCTTCGGCCCGGCGCTCTGCGCAGTCACTTCTTTGATTTTTCGTCTAACCCTATACAGACAATCTATCTGCCTCTGGAGTTTCCGTCCAGCACGTCGATGGCCGTCACGTCTGCTCGGCCGAGGTCGATGTTTGGGCGGGCCGCCAAGCGCCCAAAGGTGTTCGCGGCCGCGTTTCGCCGGGCGCGGCGTGCCGCTCAGAATTGTTACGCACCGTTACTGTGCTCGTGCCCGGCTACCGAGGCTCATGAGGTCGATGCCGGGCGGCAAATACGGCAGCGCACTCGGCGCGATGCCGAGTCGAAGAGCAGGGAGTATCAGGTGAACCTCGATGACGTGAAGGCCGAAGCGGCGCGTCTCTCGCATTGGGCTCACATCGCCACGGTGGGCGCCGACAACAAGCCGGATGTTGTCCCGGTGTGGCCGGCCTGGGAGGGCGAGACCGTCTGGATCTCCACGGGTGCGAAGAGCGTGAAGGTGCGCAACATCGCTGCCAATCCGGCTGTCGCGATGCACTGGCAGGTCGACGCGAGCGGCGACGGCGTGATGCTGTGGGGCACGGCGACGGTGTACACCGACATCGACACGAAACGCCGCCTGTGGACAGGACTGTTCGACTACGACCTGAACGACTTCGTCCCTGACGGCCCGGAGTCGCCGGAAGCCGCCTTCGTTGCCATCGCCCCCGAACGGGCACTCGCGTTGAAGCAGTACGGAATGGCAGGCCGCGACACATGGCGCCGGACCTGAGTCGGCAGCCGCGGCGGGGTGTCTCGCATCCGAACAGTCGGCATTGAGCTGCAAACGTTCTAGTATGAAATGAGTCGTAACGTCACTTTCCTCCGTCGGAGGAGGGCAACGTGTCTGCCGCCACCCGCGGGTATCTGCCCGTCTCGGAACACGGGCTGATCGGGGACCTGCGCAGTGCTGCTCTCGTGGGGACGAATGGCACGATCGACTGGTACTGCTGCTCCCGATTCGACGCGCCCAGTGTGTTCGCCTCGATCCTCGACGCCGAGAAGGGAGGGAGCTTCGAGCTCGCGCCGGACGTGCCGGCCCGCACGAAGCAGTTCTACTTCCCTGACACCAATGTGCTCATCACCCGCTTCTTCGCGGATGACGGGGTGGCTGAGATCCAGGACTTCATGCCGATCGTCGACAACTCGCGTGAGGCCGACCGGCACCGGCTGCTCCGCAGAGTGGTCTGTGTCCGCGGATCACTGCCCTTCCGGGCCGCCGTCTCACCACGGTTCGGCTACGCGACCGAACCGCACACCATCCGCATCGAGCACGGCTGTCCGATCTTCGAGTCGGCCTCACTCTCCCTTGCGCTGACGACCAGCGTGCCGGTGGAGCACGACGGCCGGGACGTGTGGTCCCTCTTCAAGCTCCACGAAGGCGAGAGTGCCGTCTTCGCACTCGACCGTGTCGGGGACACCGTCGCCCCCCGGGCCTGCGCGGTGGCCGAAGCGGAGGAACTGTTCCAGGCCACCGTCCGGTACTGGCGACGGTGGCTGTCCACGTCGCGCTACCGCGGCCGCTGGCGCGAGATGGTGCACCGCTCCGCACTGACGCTCAAGCTGCTCACCTACGTCCCGACCGGCGCCATGGTGGCGGCACCGACAACGAGCCTGCCCGAGCAGATCGGCGGCGAACGGAACTGGGATTACCGGTACGTGTGGATCCGCGACTCGGCTTTCTGCGTCTACGCGCTGCTGCGGCTCGGTTTCACCGAGGAAGCGCAAGCTTTCATGCGTTTCCTGATCGAGTACGCCCACCTCTCCGACTCCGGAAACGGCCCCTTGCAGATCATGTACGGAGTCGACGGGCGCCGGGATCTGGCCGAGGCCGAGCTGCCCCATCTCGAGGGCTATCAAGGCTCTGCCCCCGTACGCGTGGGCAACGAAGCGGTCGGCCAACTGCAGCTGGACATATACGGCGCCCTCGTCGACTCGATCTACCTCTATGACAAGTGGGGAGAGCCGATATCCAGCGCACACTGGGACACGGTCTGCGACCTGGTCGACTGGGTCTGCGACAACTGGGACCAGCCGGACGAGGGCATATGGGAAACCCGCGGCGGACGCAAGAGCTACCTCTACTCCCGACTGATGTGCTGGGTGGCGATCGAGCGGGCGATGCGCCTGGCCCGGCATCGCGGGCTGCCGGCCGACATGGTGCGCTGGAGCGGCTCGCGCGACGCCATCTACCGCCAGATCATGGACCGCGGCTGGTCGGCCGAACGCAAAGCATTCCTCCAGCATTACGGAGACAGCGTCCTCGACGCCTCCGTGTTGATGATGCCGCTGGCCAAATTCATCTCCCCCACGGATCCGAAATGGCTCTCGACGCTGGACGCACTGGGAGAGGAGCTGGTCGCGGACTCCCTGGTCTACCGGTATGACCCGCAGGCCAGCCCGGACGGACTACGGGGCGAGGAAGGAACATTCTCGATCTGCTCCTTCTGGTACGTCGAGGCACTCAGCCGCGCCGGACGCCTGGAGGACGCACAGCTGGCGTTCGAGAAGATGCTCACGTACGCGAATCATCTTGGCCTGTACGCGGAGGAAATCGGCCACACCGGCGAGCAGAACGGCAACTTCCCGCAGGCGTTCACACATCTCGCCTTGATCAGCGCGGCATTCAACCTCGACCGGGCGCTGGGCTGAACAGCGCCCGGTCGAGGCCAGCCGTCAGGTGTCTGGACCGGCGGCCTACTCGACCGCCATCTCACCCAGCTCCGACCAGTCCTCCTGGTCGAGCGTCGCGTTCACGATGCGCGGCGTACGGGCCAGGTGGCGCGGCAGCTGCTCCCGCGCGGCCCGGAAGTGCGCGGACTGCACGTGGGCCGCGCCCGCCTCGTCGTCGCGGAACGCCTCGACCAGGACGTACTCCGAAGGATCCTCGACGCTGCGGGACCAGTCGAACCAGAGACAGCCGGGTTCCGCCCGGGTGGCCCGGGTGAAGTCGCCGGAGATCTCCGGCCACCGGTCCGCGTGCTCCGGAAGGACCTGGAACTTCGCCGTAATGAAAATCATGGGGCTCTCCCTCTGTGGTGCGGGTCCGGGTCCTGCGGGACGGAGCAGGACCCGGCTCCCGGATCACGGTACGAGGGTCGGGGGTCAGGCGTCGGCCCGCGTCCGTCGCCGGCCCACCAGCCGCGCCAGCGGACGCCTCAGCAGCGGCCAGGCCAGCAGCAGCACGATCACCGCGTACACCGTCACCGCGAACGGCGTGTTGACCAGGCCCGTCACGCTGCCGTCGCTGATCTGCAGGGCGCGGCGCAACTGCTGCTCGGCGTTCGGGCCGAGGATGACACCGATCACGGCGGGCAGGATGGGCAGGCCGTAGCGGCGCATGCCGAAGCCGACCAGGCCGATGATCAGCAGGATCACCAGGTCGACGACCTCGCCGCCGACCGCGTACGCGCCCACCGCCGCGAAGAACATGATCCCCGCATAGAGGTACGGCCGGGGAATCCGCAGCAGCTTGGCCCACACGGGTGCCAGCGGCAGGTTCAGCGCGAGCAGCAGCACCATGCCGACGAAGAGGGACGCGATGAGGCCCCAGACCAGCTCGGGTTCGCGTTCGAAGAGGAGCGGGCCGGGCTGGATGCCGTACTGCTGGAACGCCGCCAGCATGACCGCCGCGACCGCCGTCGTCGGCAGGCCCAGGGTCAGCATGGACACCAGCGTGCCCGCCGCCGAGGCCGACGCCGCCGACTCCGGTCCGGCCACGCCCTCGATCGCGCCCTTGCCCCACTCGTCCTTGTGCTTGGACAGGCGCTTCTCCGTGACGTAGGAGAGGAAGGTGGGGATCTCCGCACCGCCCGCCGGGATCGCGCCGAACGGGAAGCCGATGAACGGGCCGCGCAGCCAGGACTTCCAGGTGCGCCGCACGTCCCCGCGGCCGAGCCAGGGCCGGCCCACCGGAATCGGCTCGGCCGCTCCGCGCCGCAGGTGCGCCGCCACCCACAGCGCCTCGCCGATCGCGAACAGACCGACCGCGACGATCACCACGTCGACGCCGTCGGCGAGCTGCAGCGAACCGAAGGTCAGCCGCTGCTGACCCGTCATCTGGTCCAGGCCCACCAGGCCGATGGTCAGGCCGATCAGCAGCGAGGCCAGACCTCTGACGCGCGACGAACCCAGCACCGACGTCACGGCGATGAACGCCAGCACCATGATGGCGAAGTAGTCCGGCGCACCGATGTCCACCGCCAGGTCGGCGACCGTCGGTGCCAGCGCCACCAGCAGGATGGTGCCGATCATGCCGCCCGCGAAGTGGCCGATGGCGGCGGCCGCGAGGGCCTGCGCGCCGCGCCCCGCCTTGGCCATGGGGTTGCCCTCCATGGCCGCGACCACCGCGGCGCTCTCGCCGGGGGTGTTCAGCAGGATGGAGGTGGTCGAACCGCCGAACATCGCGCCGTAGTAGATGCCGGCGAACATGATGAACGCCGCGACCGGGTCGAGGCCGTACGTCACCGGCAGCAGCAGCGCCACCGCCATCGCCGGGCCGATGCCGGGCAGGACACCGATCGCCGTGCCGAGCAGCACACCCAGGGCGGCCCACAGGAGGTTGAGCGGGGACAGGGCCGTACCGAACCCGTCCATGAGGGAGTTGAGGGCGTTCATGTCAGAGCACTCCCATCAGCGGACCGCCGGGCAGCGGCACACCGAGCAGCTTGTCGAAGACGACGTAGGTGAGCAGGGACAGCACCGCGGCGATCAGCGGGTCGCGGTCCACGCGCCGGCTGCCCAGGGCGAAGGCGGCGCCCCAGAAGAGCAGGGCCCCGGCGACCGGGAAGCCGGCCGGCTCGATGAGCGCGGCGGCGCCCAGGAAGATCCCGGAGAGCAGCAGCACCGTGCGCCAGTCCGCCGGTTCGGACAGGTCGATGTCCTCGCCGCCCTCGGCCTCGCCCCGGCCGCCGCGCAGGACGTCCACGGCGAGCAGCGCGGCGATCACCAGCAGGCCGATGCCGACCACGATCGGCACGGTCTTCGGGCCGACCGGACCGCGCTGGGTGATGTCGACGTCCATGGTGAGCGCGTCGGTCAGGACGAGCGCGCCCAGCGCCAGCAGCATGGCGCACACGCCGAGTTCGGAGTGGTCCCGCAGCCACGAGCGCCGCTCGGGCGCCGGGGTGCCGGCCGCGTCCGGGGCGGGCTCGGGGGCGGGGGTGGAGTCGGTCGGCGTCGTCACAGTCCAAGCTCCTTCAGCACCGACACCACACGCTTGTCCTGGGCGTCCAGGAAGGTGCCGAACTTCTCACCGGTCAGGAACGCGTCGTCCCAGCCGTTCTTGTCCATCGACTCCCGCCACTCGGGCGAGTCGTGCAGCTCCTCGACCAGGCGCGTCAGCTTGTTCCGCTCCGCCTCCGACAGGCCGGGCGGGGCGACGATGCCGCGCCAGTTGGTGAAGTCCACGTCGTAGCCGGACTCCTTCAGCGTCGGCGCGTCCTTGAGGTCGTCCACCCGCTCCGGGCCGGTCACCGCGAGCACCCTCAGCTCGCCCGCCTTGATCTGGTCCAGGTACTCGCCGACGCCGGAGACCCCGAAACCGACCTTGTTGCCGAGGATCGAGGCGAGCAGCTCGCCACCGCCGTCGAAGGGGATGTAGTTGACCGACTTCGGGGCGATCCCGGCGGCCTGCGCCATCAGCATCGGCGCGAGGTGGTCGGGCCCGCCGGGCGACGAGCCACCACCCACGGGGATCTTGCCCGGGTCCTTCTTCCAGGCGGCGATCAGCTCGTCGATCGTCTTGTACGGCGAGTCCTTCGCGACCACCACGACGTCCTGCTCCTCGGTGAGCCGCGCGATCGGCGTGGTGTCGGCGAGGGTCTTGGGCGCGTGGTTGGAGCGGACGGCGCCGACGACGCCGAGGCCCATGGACATCGCGAGCTTGCCGTTGCCGTGTTCGCTCACCAGCCGGCTCAGACCCACGGTGCCGCCCGCGCCGGGCAGGTTGAACACCTCGATGTTGTGCGTGAGCCCGGCGTCCTCGGCGTTCTTCGCGGCCGTGCGGGCGGTGATGTCGTAGCCGCCGCCGGGCGTGTTGGGGACCATGAAGCGCAGGCCGGGAATCTGCGTGCCGGAGTCGGAGTCGCTGCCGGAGGAGAGCAGCGGCGGTCCCGCGAGCACGAGCACGGCGGCCCCGAGCAGGGCAAGGGGGGTGCGCAGGCGCACGAATGACACCACCTGTCGGTTGGGTAGATCGGTACGGGGAGCCCTGTGGGGGAGGGTGACGTGGGCCACATGGTGCCCGCACTCCGGCGGCGTGTCTTCCTTGCGGAACCAAGGGAGGTTGTGGTCATTGCGGTCGCCGCTTCATTGCGAAGACGGCACATCTCTTTCCTTCGCCGCAGGTGGGCGCCATGATGGCGACCCGGCACACCCGCCCGCCCCCAGTCAGCCGAGATCGAGTCCGCCGTGGCACCCACCTTCCGCCGTCAGACCCTCGCGGGCGAGATGCTGGTCCTCCAGCTCGCCATCGTCGTGGTGGTCCTGTGCGCGGTCGCCGCAGTCTCGCTCGCCCAGTCCCGCGCCACCTTCAACCGCGTCGAGGGCCGCCGGGTCACCGCCCTCGCCGAACAGCTGGCCGCCACACCACTGGTCCGCAGCCAGCTGCTGCGCCCCGTGCCGCAGGAGGCCCTCGCGCCGCTGGTCAACTCCACACAGACCCAGTCCGGCGTCACCTCCGTCACGATCGCCGACGCCGACGGCAGCGTCGTCAGCTCCACCGACCCCACGCTGATCGGCGGCCGGCTGCCGCACGTCGAGGGCGCCGCCGCGGGGCGCGGCTGGTCGGGGCCCCTGACCCTGCGGGGCAGCCGTGAACTCGTCGCCCAGGTTCCGGTGCTCGGCGCCACCCGGGACACCCTCGGCCGGCACCTCGGCACGGTGATGGTCGGCGAGGCCGACCCGACGGTGTGGCAGCGCCTGGGCGGCGCCTCCTCCTACCTCCTCGCCTACCTCGGCATCGCCAGCGGCCTCGGCGTGGCCGGCTCCTGGCTGCTGGCCCGGCGCGTCAAACGGCAGACCCTCGGCCTGGAGCCGCGCGAGATCGCGGGACTCGCCGAGCACCGGGAGGCCATGCTGTACGGCATCGCCGAGGGCGTCGTCGCCCTCGATCCGCAGCACCGGCTCACCCTGGTCAACGAGATGGGCCGGCGTCTGCTCGACCTCCCCGCCGACTGCGTCGGCCAGAGCCTGGACAGCCTCGGGATCGAGGGGCGGCTGCGCGACGTACTGGCCGGCACCGCGCCGGACGCCGCCGAACCCCGCGACGAGGTCGTCGTCCGGCACGGGCGGGTCCTGGTCATGAACCGCATGACCGTCACCAAGGACGGCCGCCCGCTGGGCTCGGTCACCACCCTGCGCGACCGCACCGAACTGGCCCGCCTGGAGCGGGAGATCGGCTCCTTCCGCAGCACCTCCGAGCTGCTGCGCGCCCAGGCCCACGAGTTCGCCAACCAGTTGCACACCATCTCCGGGCTCATCCAGATCGGTGAGCAGGACGAGGTGGTGCGCTACATCCGCGCGCTCAACCAGCGCCGCCAGTCCCTGGACGTCACGCTCAGCCGCCGGGTCCGCGACACCGCCGTCGCCGCGCTGATCACGGCCAAGTCCTCGCTGGCCGCCGAGCGCAGGGTCGCGCTGCGGGTCTCGGACCGTACGGCGCTGGACCGGCTCGTCCCGCAGGACGCCGCCGACGTGGCGACCGTCCTCGGCAACCTCGTCGACAACGCCGTGGACGCCGCCGCGGCGGGCGACGACCATGACGCCTGGGTGGAGGTCGAGCTGCGGCAGGACGCCGCCAGTGTCGAGATCGTGGTTCGCGACTCGGGACCCGGCGTGGCCCCCGAACTGGCCCGCGAGGTCTTCTCCCACGGCTTCACCACCAAGGCCGCCCGGCAGGGCGAGCGCGGCATCGGCCTGGCGCTGACCCGGCTCGTCTGCGAACGTCACGGCGGTGAGATCTCGGTGACCAACACCCCCGAGGGGGCCATGTTCACCGCACGCATGACCGTCAGCCACCTCACCGACGCGGTGGCGGAAGGAGCAGCGCCATGACGGGTACGAGCGGCACGCCCGACGCGACCGGTACGGCGGGAGCGGTGGCGCCCCACGCCGCCGACGCCGCGATCGGCGTGCTCGTGGTCGACGACGACTTCATGGTGGCCCGCGTCCACCGCGCCTTCGTCGAACGCGTCGAGCCCTTCCGGGTGGTCGGCGTCGCCGGCACCGGCGAGGAGGCGCTCGCCGCCGTCGCCGACCTGCGCCCCGACCTCGTTCTCCTCGACCTCTACCTGCCGGACGTCTTCGGCCTGGATGTCATCCCCCGGCTGCGCGCCGCCGGGCACGACTGCGACGTCATGGTCATCAGCGCGGCCCGGGAGGCGGACGCGGTGCGCGGCGCGGTCCGGCACGGCGTGGTCGACTACCTGCTCAAACCGTTCGAGTTCGAGGACCTGCGGGTCCGTCTGGAGCGCTACGCCGTCCAGCGCGGCCGGCTGCTCGGCACGGTGGTGCGCAGTCAGGCCGACGTCGACCGCGTCCTGGCGGGCGCTACGCCCACCGCCGCGGCACCGGCGCTGCCCAAGGGCATGAGCGTGGAGACCGCCGAGCTGGTCGAACGCACCCTGCGGGAGGCCGACGGCACCCTGTCCGCCAGCGAGTGCGCGGCACTGACCGGCGTCTCCCGGGTCAGTGCACGCCGCTACCTGGAGCACTTCCACACCGTCGGCACCGCGGACGTCTCGCTGCGCTACGGCGTGGCGGGCCGGCCGGAGCGCCGCTACCGCTTCCGCGGCGCGGTCACCGGCCTGGCGCTCCCGCCCGCAGCCCGTCCATGACGAGGTCGAGGAGCCGGGTGACCCTCGGCTGCCAGTCCTCGCTGGCGTCGACCTGCCAGAGACCGCCGATGGCCAGGAAGAAGTCGTCCGCCGACACACCGGGGCGGATGGTGCCGGCCTCCTCGTTCGCGCGGAGCAGCAGCTCGGTCGCCTCCGTGACCGGGGCGGGTTCCGGTTTCGCCGGGCTGCCGGGTGCGCTGGTGACCAGCCGGATCGCGTCCGCCAGACCGACCTTGGTCAGGGCGAACCGGGCGAGCCGGTCCATCCACTCGCGCAGCGCCCGGTCGGGTTCCCGCGTGGCCAGCAGCTCCCTCGCGGCGTCCGCGACCTGCTGCATCTCGTAGCGGTAGACCTCCAGGACCAGCGCCTCGCGATGCGGGAAGTTGCGGTAGAACGTGCCCTGCCCTACGCCCGCCTTCTTGGCGATCGTGCTCAGCGGGGCGTTCGCGCAGCGCGTCAGCTCCTCCGTGGCGACGCGCAGGATGCGCTCACGGTTGCGCTGCGCGTCGGAGCGCAGGGGCGCGTCCGTCCTGTCCCTCTTCGGCGGCGGCACTCCTCCTCCTTCCGGGTTCGTGGCCGAATCCCGTTCTTGCTAACCGGACAACTGTCCGTTACGTTCTCAGTGAGCGGACAGTTGTCCGGTTACTTGCCCACTTTAGCGGCGAACGCGGCTTTTCCTGTCACCGGACACCGAAGAAGCTGTCACCAGAGACCAGAGAAGGCTGATCATGGCCCCAGCACCCTCGTCGACGACCAGCGCCGTCACTCTGAACATCAACGGCGAGAAGCACCAGCTGACCGTCGACCACCGCACCACCCTGCTCGACGCCCTGCGCGAACGACTCGATCTCACCGGCACCAAGAAGGGCTGTGACCAGGGACAGTGCGGAGCCTGCACCGTCCTGGTCGACGGGCGCCGCGCCGTCTCCTGTCTGAATCTCGCCGTCGCCGCCGAGGGGCGCGAGATCACCACCATCGAGGGCATGGCCGAGGGCGACCGGCTGCACCCGGTGCAGCAGGCCTTCCTCGACCTCGACGGCTATCAGTGCGGCTACTGCACTCCCGGCCAGATCTGCTCGGCGATCGCCGTCATCGAGGAGCACGCGGCCGGCTGGCCCAGTGCCGTCACCGACGACGTACGCCCCGAGGCCGGGCCGCCACCCCTGACACCGGACGAGATCCGCGAACGGATGAGCGGCAACCTGTGCCGCTGCGGCGCCTACGTCTCCATCGTCCAGGCCGTCACCCGCGCCGCCGAGGCCCACGAGGCCGCGGCCCGCGACGACGACGGCGCCCGGACCGCAGAGGAGGCGGCGGCATGAGGGAGTTCGGATACCAGCGTGCCGACGACGTCTCCGGCGCGGTGGCGCTGCTCGCCGCCGACCCGGACGCCCGCTTCCTGGGCGGCGGCACCAACCTCGTCGACCTGATGAAGACCGGCGTCGAACGCCCCGCCCGGCTCGTCGACGTCCGCGAACTCCCGCTGGACGGCATCGAACCGACCGCGGACGGCGGCCTGCGCATCGGCGCCACCGTCACCAACAGCGACCTCGCCGCCCACCCCGAGGTGCGCCGCCGATACCCCGCGCTGGCCCAGGCGGTCCTGGCCGGCGCCTCCGGCCAGCTGCGCAACATGGCCACCGTGGGCGGCAACCTGCTCCAGCGCACCCGCTGCGGCTACTTCGCCGACCCGAGCCGGCCCTGCAACAAGCGCGCCCCCGGCACCGGCTGCCCCGCCATCACGGGCGAGCACCACAACCACGCCGTCCTCGGCGCCTCCGACCACTGCGTGGCCACGAACCCCTCGGACATGGGCGTGGCGCTCGCGGCCTTCGACGCCGTCGTCGGTTACGAGACCCTCGACGGTCCCGGCGAGCTGCCGCTCGCCGACCTCTACCTCCCCGTCGGCGACACCCCCGACCGCGAGACCGCCCTGCCGCCGGGCGCGCTGATCACCGGCGTCACCCTGCCGGCCGCCCCGGTCGCGGCCCACTCCCGCTACCGCAAGGTGCGCGAGCGGGCCTCGTACGCCTTCGCGATCGGCTCGGTCGCCGCCGCGCTCGACGTCCGGGACGGTGTCGTGCGCGAGGCGCGCCTCGCCTTCGGCGCGGTGGCCTCGCGGCCCTGGCGGGCCCACGCGGCCGAGGCCGTGCTGACCGGCGCACCGGCCGACGGCGAGACCTTCGCCGCCGCCGCGGACGCCGAACTCGCGGCCGCCAGGCCGCTGCCCGACAACGGATACAAGGTGACCCTCATGCGCAACCTCGTGGTGGCCGTGCTCACCGAACTCACCGAGGAGGCCGCCCGATGAGCACCGCCACGACCGGCGGCCGTACGACGGTCAGGGGCGTCGTCGGCACCGCGCAGACCCGCGTCGAGGGCCGCGAGAAGGTCACCGGCGCGGCACGCTACGCCGGCGAGATCCCCTTCGCCGGCCTCGCGCACGGCTGGCTGGTGCTGTCCACCGTCACCCGCGGCCGCATCAGTTCGGTCGAGACCGAACCCGTCCTCGCCATGCCCGGCGTCCTCGCCGTCCTGCACCACGGCAACGCACCGCGCCTCGAAACCGACTACGTCGGCCTGCTGGGCATCCCGCCGGACCCGACCGCCGCCGTCTTCCAGAACGACCGGGTGCCGCACCTCGGCTGGCCGGTCGCCCTCGTCGTCGCCGAGAACTCCGAGCAGGCCCGCGAGGCCGCCGAGGCCCTGGTCGTCGCCTACGACGAGGAACCCCACGACACCCTGCTCACCGGCGCCCACCCCGGCGCCTACCCTGCCGTCGGGGTGATGCCCGCCGAGACCGAGAAGGGCGACCTCGACGCCGGCCTCGCGTCGTCCCCCGTCGTGGTGGACGAGGAGTACACCACCCCCGAAGAGCACCACAGCATGATGGAGCCGCACGCCGCCACGGCCCTGTGGGACGGCGGCCGGCTGGAGGTCGTCGACTCCAACCAGGGCACCACCTGGATCCAGGGCGAACTGGCCAAGATGTTCTCCCTGGACGAGTCCGCGGTGCGGGTGCGCTCCGAGCACATCGGCGGCGGCTTCGGCAGCAAGGGCCTGCGCGCCCACCAGGTGTCCGCCGTGATGGCCGCTACCGTCCTCCAGCGCCCGGTGCGCGTCGTGATGACCAGGCGTCAGATGTTCACGCTGGCCGGCTACCGCAGCCCCACCGCGCAGCGGGTCAGGCTCGGCTCTGACACCGACGGCCGGCTGCGCGCCCTGGACCACCGCTCGGTGAGCCAGACGTCGACCGTCTACGAGTTCGTCGAGCCCAGCGCGGGCGTGGCCCGGGTCATGTACGACGCCGAGGCGCACCGTACGGCCAACGAGGTCGTCCGCCTCGACGTGCCGTCCCCGACGTTCATGCGCGCGCCGGGCGAGGCGCCGGGGTCCTTCGCGATCGAGTCGGCGCTCGACGAACTCGCCGAGCGCTGCGGCGTCGACCCGGTCGAACTGCGCCTGCGCAACGAGCCCGAGACCGGCCCGGTATCCGGTCTGCCGTTCAGCAGCCGCAACCTGGAGGCCTGCTTCCGCGAGGGAGCCCGCCGGTTCGGCTGGGCCGAGCGGGACGCGCGTCCCGGCGTGCGCCGCGACGGGCGCTGGCTGCTGGGCACCGGCACGGCCGCGGCCTCCTTCGGCGCCGGTGCCGCCCCCTCCACGGCCCTCCTCACCGCCGAGGCCGACGGCGGCTTCACCGTGCGGATCTCCGCCGCCGACGTCGGCACCGGCGCCCGCACCGCGCTCACCATGATCGCCGCCGACGCGCTGGAGGTGGCGCCCGACCGGGTCCGCGTCCGGATCGGCGACAGCGACTTCGGCCCCGCCATGATCGCGGGCGGTTCGATGGGCACCCGCTCCTGGGCCTGGGCGGTCACGGAGGCGGCCCGCGAACTGCGCGAGCGGCTGGCACTGGGCACCGCCGTCCCGCCGGAGGGCATCACCGTGCGGTCCGACACCACCGCCGCCCTGGGCAGCCTCGCCCAGAAGGAACGGCACTCCTACGGCGCCCAGTTCGCCGAGGTCGCCGTGGACACCGCCACCGGCGAGGTGCGGGTGCGCCGCATGCTCGGCATCTTCGCGGCGGGCCGGATCGTCAACCCCCTCACCGCCCGCAACCAGTTGGTCGGCGGCATGATCTGGGGCGTCTCCATGGCCCTGCACGAGGAGGCGGTACGGGACCGGGCGAGCGGTGGCCTCTACGCCCCCGACCTCGCCGGCTACCACGTCGCCACGCACGCCGACATCGGCGACATCGACGCGGACTGGGTGGACGACTCCGACCCGGAGGACCCGGTGGGCATCAAGGGCGTCGGTGAGATCGGCATCGTGGGCGCCGCGGCGGCGGTCGCCAACGCCGTGTGGCACGCGACCGGCGTCCGCCACCGGAACCTGCCGATCCGGCCGGACCGCGTCCTGTCGGCGGCGACCGCGGGCGGGGGAGCGGCTGCCACGGGCGGGGGAGCGGCGGATGCTTGACATCGCCGCCGAACTGGACCGCTGGCTCGACGAGGGCCGGGAGTTCTCCGTCGCCACGGTGGTCTCCGTCGGCGGCAGCGCACCGCGCGGCCCCGGCGCCGCCCTCGCCGTCGACAGCGAGGGCACGGTGATCGGCTCGGTCTCCGGCGGCTGCGTGGAGGGCGCGGTGTACGAGCTGTGCTCCGACGCCCTGCGCAGCGGCGAGACGGTGCGGGAGCGGTTCGGCTACAGCGACGAGGACGCCTTCGCGGTCGGGCTGACCTGCGGCGGAGTCATCGACATGATGGTCACCCCGGTCGGTGCGGACGCGCCGTCGCGGGAGCTGTTCCGGGCGGCGCTGGCGACCGCCGCCCGGGGCGGGACCGCCGCCCTCGCGAGGGTCGTCCAGGGCCCGTCCGACCTCCTGGGCCGGGCCCTGCTCGTCCACCCCGACGGTACGTACGAGGGCGGTCTCGGCGGCCACCCGGACCTGGACCGCACGGCGGCGGCCGAGGCCGGTGCCCTGCTGGACAACGGCCGCACCGGCACGGTCGGCCTCTCGGAGGACGGCTCGCACTGCCCCGGCGGGCTCACCCTGCTCGTCGAGTCCAGCGTGCCGCCGCCCCGCATGATCGTCTTCGGGGCGATCGACTTCGCCGCGGCGCTCGTGCGGGCGGGGAAGTTCCTCGGATACCACGTCACCGTGTGCGACGCCCGGCCCGTCTTCGCCACGCCGGCCCGTTTTCCCGCAGCCGACGAGGTCGTCGTCGACTGGCCGCACCGCTACCTGCGGAGCACGTCCACCGACGCGCGGACCGTGCTGTGCGTGCTCACCCACGACGCCAAGTTCGACGTGCCCCTGCTGACGGAGGCACTGCGGATGCCGGTCGCGTTCGTCGGCGCGATGGGCTCGCGCCGCACCCACCGGGACCGCGACCGGCGCCTGCGCGAGGCCGGCCTGACGGAGCACGAGCTGTCCCGGCTCCGCTCACCGATCGGCCTGGACCTCGGCGCCCGCACACCCGAGGAGACCGCGCTGTCCATCGCTGCGGAGATCGTCGCCGCCCGCCGCGGCGGTACGGGCGAACCCCTGACGGGCGGAGCGACCCCGATCCACCGGGACCTGACGGAGACGGCCGCCTGAGCCCCGCGGCGCGACGGGCGCCGTCGTGAGGTCGCAGAGCGGGACGGTGCCCTTGGCCTCGCCGAACACGTCACGGCACCGGTACCGGCCCGCGCCGCCCGGCCCCCGTGCCGGCGGCGTCCACCCCGTGGACCCCGTGCTCGCACAGCGGCCCCACCTCCAGCCCCGCCGCGCGGCAGTCCCGCACGAGGTCCGGCAGGGCACCGAGCGCGGCCCGCCAGCTGCCGGCGGCGGAGGCGTGGTCGGTGTCGTGGAGGAGGATCGTGCCGCCCCCGCACAGGTCCGCCGCGACGGTCGCCCGTACCGACGCGGGTGTGGCGTCCGACCGCCAGTCCTTGCCCCAGGCGGTCCACAGCACCGGCCGCAGCCCGGCCCGGCGGGCGGCGGCCCAGCGTCCCGAACTGAGGATGCCGTACGGCGGGCGGTACCAGAACGGCACCCTTCGCGCGGCCTCGCCCACCACGTGGGCGGCCCGCAGCAGCTCGCGCGCGTCCCGCCCGGGCGACGGCAGCCAGGGGCGGTCGTGGGCCCAGCCGTGGACGGCGAGCTCGTGCCCTCGCCGGGCCAGCTCCCGGGCCGTCGCCGGGTGGCGTACGACGTTCTCGCCGAGCAGGAAGAACGTGGCGCGCACCCCGAGTCCGTCCAGTACGTCGAGGAAGCGCGGCGTGGCCACCGGGTCGGGGCCGTCGTCGAAGGTGAGGGCGACGTGACCGGGGCGGCCCTGCCCCGCCAGGCCCGGGAACCGGCGCCGGCGCAGCTCCGGCAGCCAGGTCACGGCCGGACCGATGTGGGCCAGCGCGACGACGGCGGGCGCGACGGCGCAGACCGCCCGCCCGGTGTGAAATCCCTGACGCATCCGTGGTGCCTCCCGTCCGCTCCGCCCGACTCAAGCCCCCCGCCGTTATCGTCTCCGCCGCGCCGGCCCGTCCCGCGCGGCCGGCACCGTGTCCCACGCCCCGTGGACCGACGGCGCCCGCGCCAGACCGACACTGCCGAGGCCGATCAGCGCCACGCCGGTCAGCTCGGGCAGCACCCGCACGCCGAGCGCGATCTCCTCACCGAACAGGCCCCATCCCAGGGCGACGCTGGTCAGCGCGTCGCCGAGGGTCAGGGCCGGCTGCGACGCCGCGAGCGTCCCCGCCCGCAGGGCGCTCTGCAACAGCAGGAAGCTGACCACACCGACCGCCGCGGTGGCGTACGGCGGCCACTGGGTCAGCACCGCGCCCACCCCCTGCGGGAGCCGGCCGGTGACCTCCTTCAGCAGGGCCGCCGTACCGCCGAACCCCACCGCGGCCGCCGATCCGAACAGCGCGGCGCGAGGCGCGCCCCACACCAGGCTGCCCGCCGAGGCGAGCACCGTCACCAGGACGAACAGCGCCAGCCCCGCCCAGCCCCACCGGCCCTCTGCAGCGGTGTCCTCACCGGCCGAGGGAGCCGCCGCGCCCAGGAACAGCGCGAGCCCCAGGGCCAGGGCCACGAAGGCCACCCACGTGCGCGAATCGGGACGCCGGTGGAAGACCGCGCTGCCGACCATCAGGGTGAACAGCAGCTCGCTGGCCATCAGCGGCTGGACGACGGCCAGACTGCCCACCGCCAGCGCGGCCGCCTGCAACACCGTCGTCACCGCCAGCAGCGCCGCGCCGGCCACCCAGTACCGGTCGCGCACCAGCCGCAGCAGTGAGCGCACCATCGTGTGCCCCGCGCCCGCCCGCTCCTCGTCCTGAGCCGCGGCCCGCCGCTGCAACACCGACGCCGCCGCGTTGGACAGCGCCGCGAACAGGGCCAGGACGACGGTGAGGACGCTCACCGCCGCGCGTTCCCGCTCATCCGAACCGCGCCGCCAGCCGCCGGTACAGCCCCGGAGCCGCTCCCCGCACCCGGCACGGCAGCCGCAGCCAGGCGGGCACGTACACCTCGTCCCGGCCCCGCAGCACCGCGTCGCGCACCGCGTCGGCCACCCGCTCGGGAGGCACCGGACGCGGCCTGGAGCGCTGATAGGGAGCCCCGCGCCGCTCGAAGAACGGCGTGTCCACGACCCCGGGCACCACATGGGTGACGCCCACGCCGGTGCCCCGCAACTCGTAGCGCAGCGCGTCCGCGAAGGCGCCGATCGCGGCCTTGGCGGCGGAGTACACGGCCTCGTCGCGGACCGCCACCAGACCGGCCAGCGAGCCGATCAGCACCACCCGGCCCGAGCCCGCGGCCACCATCCCCGGCAGCACCAGCCGCACCAGCCGCAGCGTGGCCAGCACGTTGATGTCGAGCACGTCGTCGACCGTGTGCGGGGGCATGTCCAGGAACTCCCCGGCCCAGCCCACCCCGGCACCGGCCACCAGCAGGTCCACATGACCCACCGTGGCCAGGGCGAAGTCGGTCAGTTGCCGGTCGGCTCCGGGCAGGGTGAGGTCCGCGGCGAAGGCCGTGGCCGACGCGTCGTCGGCGACCTTCCGCAGCCGCACCGGGTCACGCCCGGTGAGCACCAGCCGCCAGCCGCCCTCGTCCGCCAGCCGGCGGGCCACGGCCGCGCCGATGCCGGAGGACGCCCCCGTCACGAGCGCCGTCCGGGTCCGCGCGTCCGGGACGCCGGCGGGCTGCCGCCGGGTGCTCGCCTGGTCCGCGTCGGGGGCGACGGTCCGCGGTCCGGGGGCGGACCGCGGACGGGAGAACGCATGGACCATGGGGACCACCTTGGCTCGGGGCGGACACCGGGAGCGTCCGACCGGGCGGTCGGGCTCCGGCGGCCGGCCGGACGGGCGGTCACGGAGTATCCCTGCCAGCCCGCCCGAAACACACCCATGTGGGGTGGTTTGGAACATGCCGGGTGGGCAACTTGGTCCGCCGTGCATCCTCGCAGCTCATCGGCCGGCCCCTCGACGGGCTCCCCGGCGCCCCGGCCCGCGACACCGCGCGCCCCCCGGGAGGGCAGCCGTCTGCTGGTGGTCAGCGCGAGCATGGGCGCCGGCCACGACACCGTCGCCGCCGAACTGGTCCGCCGCGCCCGCGAGCGCGGCGACGACGCCCTGGTCGTCGACGTCCTCGCGCTCCTGCCCTACGGCCTCGGCGGCGCCCTGCGGCGCTTCTACCGGGGGTCGGTACGCCACGTCCCCTGGGTGTACGCCGCCGTCTACCGCCTCTTCCTGCGCCCCGGCGCAGGCCGCCGCCCCAGCGGCACGCCCCTGGCCCGGCTCGCCGGCGGCAGGCTGCGGGAGCTGGCCGAGCGGACCGGCACGGACGTCGTCATACCCGTGTTCCACCTCGGCGCCCAGCTGACCGGGCACCTGCGCGCCCGCGGTCTGCTGCCCGTGCCCAGCGTCGTCCTCGTGATCGACTTCGCCGTTCACCGGCAGTGGCTGCACCCCGGCAACGACCACTGCCTGTGTCTCACCGAGGACGCGGCACGCGAGGTGCGCGAGAGCACGGGTATCGCTGCGGGGACCTGCGGTCCCGTGGTGGCCCCGGAGTTCTTCGCCGACGCCCCCGGCGCGGCCGGGTGGCGGGCGCTGTTCGACCGGCTCGGTCCCGGGCGGCCCCCCGTCGTGGTGTCCGCCGGCGCCTGGGGAGTCGGCACCCACCTGGACGGCACCGTCCGGCTCCTCGCGGACCACGGCTTCCTGCCGGTCGTGCTCTGCGGCGGCAACCACCGGCTGCGCCACACCCTGGCCGGCACACCGGGCGTCGTCGCCCTGGGCTGGGTGACCGACATGCCCGGCCTGCTGCACGCCGCCGGCGCCCTGATCGACAACGCGGCCGGCCAGACGGCCGTACAGGCGCTCGCCGCCGGACTGCCGGTTGTGGGATACCGCCCGATCCCGGGCCACGGCGCGGACGGTGTCCGGCGGATGGCCGGGCTGGGCGTGTCGGAGGTCGCCGGGGACGACACCGCGCTGCTCGGCGCACTAGGCCGGCTCACCGCCCGGGGCCCGGCCCGCCGCGAGCGGATCGCCGCCGGACGCGCGCTGTTCACGGACGACGCCCTCACCCGGGTGACCGACCTGGCCGACGCCGCGCGCGCCCGCGGCTGAGCACGGAGCTTGTTTCCCCTCGCGGGCCGTGGGCACCCGGCCCCGAGCCGGAAGCGGCACAGGGAGGCGAGGACGTGCGGCTGAACGAATTCCTGACCCGGGTCCGCGACCTCGGCGAGTACCACAGCGACGACGAGGCCGAGCAGGTCAGCAGGGCCGTCCTCTGGGTGATCGCGTCCCGCGTCGCCCCCGGGGAGGCGGCCGCGCTCGCCGCCGACCTGCCCGCGCCCCTGGACGACGTGCTGCGCCCCGAGCGCGGGCGGCCCGAGTCCTTCGGACGCGACGAGTTCCTGCGGCGGGTGGCCCAGCAGACCGGCGCCCGGCCGCGCACCGCGGAGTGGGACGCGGGCGCCGTGCTCGCCACCCTGACCGAGGCGGTGCCCCGCGAACGCGTCGACCGGCTCCTGGCCCAACTCCCTGCGCGCCGACCTCCTGGGCGGCCCGGGCCGGACACCGCGCTGAACACCCGCGAGCCGACCTGGGGGACCCGGCGTGAGGTCAGTCGCGATCCGCGCGCTCGGCCCGCTCCGCGTGCAGCTTCTTCACCCGGGCCGTCTCCTTGCGGACGTCGGCCTGGACGGCCTGCTCCCGCTCCAGCCACTCCGGACGCTCCTGCTTCAGCGTCTCGATCTGCTCCGTGGTGAGCGGCTCCGTGACCCCGCCCCGGTGCAGGCCCGCGATGGACACACCGAGCTTGGCCGCCACCACCGGCCGTGGGTGCGGGCCGTCACGCCGCAGGTCACGCAGCCACGCGGGCGCATCGGTCTGGAGCGCGTTCAGCTCGGCGCGCGTGACGACGCCCTCCCGGAACTCCGCGGGTGTGGCTTCGAGGTACACACCCAGCTTCTTCGCCGCGGTCGCGGGCTTCATGGACTGGGTGTTCTGGTGCGACGTCATGCCGTCCAGGGTATCGAGCATGTGAGCGGCCCCCGACCACGCCCGGTAACCTGGCCGGGTGACAGGCTCGGAAGACCACCCCTCGTTCCGGCTCGCGTACGTCCCGGGGGTGACGCCCGACAAGTGGGCGCGCATCTGGAACGAGCGGCTGCCGGACGTCCCGCTGTCCCTGACGCAGGTCCCCGCCGCCGGCGCGGACGGCGTCCTGCTGGACGGGGACGCCGACGCCGGACTGGTGCGGCTGCCCGTCGACCGGACACTCCTCAGCGCCATCCCCCTCTACACCGAGACCACGGTCGTGGTGATCCCCAAGGACCACCTCGTCACCGCGGCCGACGAGGTGACCGTCGAGGACCTCGCCGACGAGATCGTGCTGCACCCCCTGGACGACGTCCTCGGTTGGGAGGAGCGGCCGCCGGGCCGGCCCGCGTTCGAGCGTCCGGCCACCACCGCGGACGCCGTCGAGCTGGTGGCCGCCGGGATCGGCGTGCTGCTGATGCCCCTGTCGCTGGCCCGGCTGCACCACCGCAAGGACCTCACGTACCGGACGGTCACCGACGCACCGCAGTCGGGCGTGGCGCTGTCCTGGCCGGAGGACGCGCACACGGACCGGGTCGAGGACTTCATCGGCATCGTCCGCGGCCGGACCGTCAACAGCACCCGGGGCCGGCAGCCCGACCCGGGGCCCGCGAAGGGCGGGCGCACCGAAGCGGCCCCCGCCCGACGGAAACCGGCGGCCGGCAAGCAGCAGACCGGCAAGCAGCAGACCGGCAAGCAGCAGACCGGCAAGCAGCAGACCGGCAAGCAGCAGACCGGCAAGCAGCAGACCGGCGGAGCCCGGCGCGGCGGCACCCCGCGCAAGAAGAGCGGCAGCGGCGGCGGGCGCGGCAAACCCCGCCGCCGCTGACCCTCGGACGTGACCCTCGGACACCCGAACGCGTCAGCGGACTGTCGGACTCGGCGTCGGCGCCGAGGTGTTGACGTCAAGACCGGGCGGCTGGGTGAGGGACAGCACCGGCTCGCCCGGCTGCGGCGCGGGCGGTGTGAGCTGCACCTTGGGCAGGCTCGGCGGCGCCGTCTGCTGGAAGTTGACCTGGTCGAAGTTGACCAGCCCGGTCTTCTCCAGCACGGTGATGTGGTCCAGGACGGTGTCGTTGGCCTGATCGGCCAGCTGCCGCACCAGGGAGTTCTTGGTGTTGGCGCGGATCTTGGCGATGGCCGGGAAGATCTGGCCGTGCGTGATGCGCATGATGTTCACCGCGGTGGTGTCGAACTGCTTGCCCGTGGTCCCGTCGACGGTCGACACGAACTGCTGCTGCTGCGGGGACGCCAGGTTGGGCAGGGTGATGCCCAGCTCGGGAGCGATCTTGCGGCAGGTCGCGTCGAGCCGGGAGTGCCCGACGACCAGGTGCTCGCCGGCCTCCTTCATCTCCGGTGTCGTCCCCCGTTCCATAGCCATCAGCCCCAGCGGGTGCTCCCACAGTCCCGCGGCACGCACCTTCACCACGAAGTCCCGGTCCTGCTCGGTGAGCGGCCCGTACCGCGTGTTGGTGATGATCCGGGCCTGGTCACTGCCCGTGTTCTGCATCCCGAGCATGGTCGGGTAGGCGAGGGCGGTGAGGGTGAGGACCAGGGCACCGGCCACGAAGGCCGTCCCTGCCGTGGTGCGCGTGATGCGCATCGTGCCTCCTGGGGCGAAAACAGGCTCGGACACCAGGAGGTACGGATACGGGCGCTGCTCTGATCACCTCTCCGGGCAAAAACTTGCCCGCGTCGGTCCGCGTACGAGCCCGCCGCCGGGCCGCCGGAGCGGTCAGCCGGTCCGGACCACTCCCGCGAGCCAGTCGTACGCCGCCCGCGCGGTGAACGCGTCCTGGCCCCCGCGCACCAGCAGTCCGGCGGTGGCGAACTCGGGCGCGTCCGCCTGCGCCGCGACGTAGGGCACCGCGATGCAGCGCATCCCCGCCGCGTGCGCGGCGGCGGCCCCGGGGGCGGCGTCCTCCAGGACCACGCAGTCGGCCGGGTCCGCGCCGATCCTGCGGGCGGCCTCCAGGAAGACGTCGGGGGCCGGTTTGCCCCGCGTCACCTCGTCGGCCGAGACGACCGTGCGCAAGTGCCCGTCCAGGCCGGTGCGGGCCAGGATCGCCCCGATGGCCTCGGGCGACGACCCGGAGGCGACCGCCAGCGGGACGCCCTCGCCGGCCAGCCACTCGACCAGCCTCCGCATCTCGGGGTACGCGCGGGCCGAGGTGCGGGCCAGCTCCAGGTAGTGGCGGTTCTTGACGGCGAGCAGCTCCTCCACGGGTGCCCTCAGCGCGTACCGTCGCTTCCAGTCGGCGACCGTCTCCTGTGTGCTGATGCCCACGTACGTCTCGTGGTCGGCCCAGGTGAAGTCCGCGACGCCGTACTCGGCGAGGGTCAGCCGGCCTGCTTCGTAGTAGTTCGGCTCGCTGTCCACGAGCGTTCCGTCGAGATCGAAGATGACCGAGATGCCGCCGAGAGTGCTCATGCGCCCCAGGATGCCAAGGATCACTTCCGGGCCGAGCGCCCGATCGACTCCACCAGGGGCAGCAGCCGGTACGTGACGCGCTCGCGGAGCACCACCTCGCTGCAGGTGCGCACCACCCCGGGCAGGCTGATCAGCTTCTGGACCACGTCCTCCAGATGCGCGTTGTCACGGGCCACGACCCGGGTCAGCAGGTCCCCGCCGCCCGTGATGGAGAAGGCCTCCACGATCTCGGGCACGGCCGCCAGCGCCTCGCCCACCTCGTCCAGGTGGCCCTGGGTGACCTCGATGTGCACGAACGCGAGCACCGGGTGGCCGAGTGCGGCGGGGGAGAGGGACGGTGCGGTACCGGTGATCACGCCCTCGCGCTCCAGCCGGTCGAGCCGCGCCTGCAGCGTGCCGCGGGCGACGCCGAGGAGCCGGGCGTACTCGCGCACGCTGGTGCGCGGCTGCTCGAGGAGCAGTCGCAGGATGCGGGTGTCGAGCGCGTCGACGGCCATGACGGGCCGGGTCCTCCTTCGTCAGCCATTGGCTCTCGGGTGGCCGTGGGAATGCCATGGCGACTGTACCAATGGCCCAGTTCGGAAGCGGCCGGTTGAGCCAGTGGTGGCAGGGATGCTCCTATAGGACGGTCGATGGCGCTGCGGACCCCGTGGCGCCTTTTTCATGCCAGTACGTTCGGGCCGGTGCGAGGGGGCGGTAGGCAGTGCTGAAGAGGGTGTTCATGAGCCCGGATCCGGGGCGGGCGCGGCTGCGGTTCGCCGCGCGCGCAGTCCTCGGCATCGGGGCGGCCGTCGTCGTGTGCGGCCTGGCCGGTATCTCGCTGGTGGGCGCCGTCATCGGCGGGCTCGCCGCGCTGCTGGCGCTGTTCACCGTCACCGACGCGACCGTCCGCGGGCAGGTCGTCACCACCGCGCTGCTGCCGTTCGCCGGGCTGCCCGTGCTCACCGCCGCGGCGATGCTGCACGACCTCCCCGTGGCCCGCGACCTCACCTTCCTCGCCGTCGTCGGCGTGGGCGTGTACGCCCGGCGCTGGGGCCCGCGCGGGCACAGCCTCGGCGTGTTCGCGTTCATGACCTTCTTCATCGCCCAGTTCCTGCGGGCGACCACGGACCGGCTGCCCGAGATGTTCGCCGCCGTCCTGCTGTCCGTGGCCACCGCCGCGGCGGTGCGCTTCGGCCTGTGGTGCTACGAGCGCCGCCGGCCCGCGCCCGCTCTCCCGGCACCCCCCGGCGGCACCGGGCTCGCCCGGATCACCACCCGCCAGGCCGTCCAGGCCACCGCGGGGGCCGGCTTCGCGCTGGTCGTCGGCCAGCTGGTCTCGGGCGAACGCTGGTACTGGGCCGTCGGCGCCGCCTGGTGGGTGTTCGTCAACACCACCTCGCGCGGTGAGACCCTGGTCCGAGGCTTCCGCCGGGTCCTCGGCACCGTCGTCGGTATCGGCCTGGGCTTCCTGGTGGCCTTCCCGCTGGCCGGCTCCGTGGTGCCCACCGCCGTGCTCGCCGCCGTCTGCGTCTTCGGCATCTTCTACACCGCGGCCGTCTCCTACACCTGGATGATGCTCTGCGTGACGCTCCTCGCCGAGCTGCTCTACGGCCTCCTGGGCGTCCTCAGCCCCGGCCTGCTCGCCCTGCGGATCGCCGAGACCGGCGTCGGGGCGCTCGGCGCGGTACTCGCCGTGCTCTTCCTCCTGCCCGTCACCACGCACGCCGTCACCGACGCCTGGATCCAGCGCGCCCTGCGCTGTGTGCACGCCTGCACCGCCGAGGCCGCCGCCAGGCTCGCCGGAACCGAGGGCGCCGACCCGGCGCCGCGCGTGGCCGAGCTGGAGCAGCTGCTCGGCCGGGTACGGCTGTCGGTCGCCCCGCTCGTGCACCCGCTGAACCCGATGTACGGCCGTAAGCGGCGCGCCCGGCGCGTGCTCGGCCTGCTCGACGACTGCGCCCGGGAGATCCGCGGCCTGATCGTCGTGGCCGCCGACCCGGAGGCCTCGCACGACGCCCGGCTGGCCGCCGCCTGCTGGCGGGTCGAGTCCGCGGTGGAGGCGCTCACCGGCGGGGGCGACGTGCCCGCCCACGCGGGCGGACCGCGCGCCGTCGAACCGGCGCTGGCGCACCTCCACGACCTGGAGCGCACCCTCGCCGAACTCGCCGCGCCCCTGCGCGCCCCCTCCGGGTCCCCGCTGGTCGGCGCCTGAGCCGTCGGGCGCCACGCCACCCGTTTGGTCTAGACCGCATGTGATCGACTGCTACCGTCGCTCCGGGGCGGACGACCGGTCGGCACCGACCCGCCCGGGACGGCGTGTGACGAGTGACGCAGGACGAGAGGGGCAGCGGTGGCGGACGGTGGCAGGCGGCAGCGGCGGGCGTACATCGGGTCGTTCACGGCGGCCGGCGGCCCCGGCATCCTGACGGCGGACGTCGACCCCGACAGCGGCGCGCTCACCGTGGTGAGCGGCACGGACCGGCTGCCCGACCCGTCGTACCTGGCCCTGGCCCCCGACGGAGGCACCCTCTACGCCGTCAGCGAGACGGCCGAGGGAGCGGTGGCCGCCTACCGCGTGAACGGCGACAAGCCCGAGCCCGCCGGACGGCCGGTGCCCGTGGGCGGCGACGGACCGACCCACCTCAGCCTGTACGACGGTCACGTGCTGACCGCCAACTACGGCTCGGGCACCGTCTCCGCCGTGCCGGTCCGCTCCGACGGCACCCTCGCCCGGTCCGCGTCCGGAGTCCTGCGGCACACCGGTTCCGGCCCGCACACCCAGCGGCAGCAGGCGCCGCACGCCCACCAGGTGCTGCCCGACCCGAGCGGGCGGTGGGCGGTCAGCGTGGACCTGGGCACCGACTCGGTGCGGGTCTGCACCCTGACGGACGGCGCCCCGGCCGTGCACCGGGAGACCGCGCTGCGCCCCGGCTCGGGCCCGCGCCACCTGGCGTTCCACCCGGACGGCACCCACGCCTACGTGCTCAACGAACTGGCGCCCACCGTCACCGTCTGCCGCTGGGACGCGGCCGAGGGCGTCCTCCAGCCGCTCACCGAGGTGCCGGTGCTGCCCGGGGCACCGGCCGGGGACGCCTACCCGTCCGGCGTCGTGGCCTCGCCCGACGGCCGCTTCGTGTGGACCGCGACCCGCGGCGAGGACGTCCTGTCCGTACTCGCCGTGGAGCCGGACGGACTGCGCCTGACCGCGACCGTGCCCTGCGGCGGGCACTGGCCCCGGGAGATCGCCGAGTCGGGAGGCTTCCTGTACGCGGCCAACGAACGCTCCGGGGACGTGACGTGGTTCGCCCTCGACCCGGACGGCGTGCCCCGGCGGGCCGGCTCGCTGGCGGTACCGGCGGCGTCCTGCGTGGTCTTCGGCTGACGTCGGGCGGGGTCCACGGCGAAGGAGCCCGCTCCTCTCCCGGACGAATTAGCCAACAGCGTCCTCTCCCGGAGCGGGCCCCTTCGGCCTCCCTGAGGTGCCGCCCGTGCCGCCCGTGCCGCCCGCGCCGCGCTCGCGCGGGCGTCCGCGCGTCCGCGCGTCAGCGGACCGGCGTGCCCTGCGGCTGCTGCGGCGAGATGCCGAGCGCCGTCGTGTACTTGGCCAGCGCCAGCTTGCCGATCGCCGGGTACGGCCCGAGCGACTCGGCGGTGGAGCAGCCCGCCTCCTTGGCCGCCTCCACCAGCACGGACGCCTCGATCTCGGGGCCGATCAGGTAGGGCGCGAGCGCCAGCTGCTGGGAGCCGGAGGAACGCAGCTGCTCGGCCACGGACGCGATCGAGCCCTCCTCGTCCAACGCGGCCGCGATCACCGGCACGGCGAGGCGCGCGGCGAGCAGCATGCCGGTGATCCCGGCCGCCTGGACCGCCTCGTCTCCGCCCACGGAGGCCAGGATGATGCCGTCCGCGGCGGTCGCCACGGTGAACAGCCGGGCGCGGTCGGCGCGGGCCAGACCGGCCTCGGAGAGCCGCACGTGCAGGGCCTCGGCCAGCAGCGGGTGCGGGCCGAGCACGTCGGTCAGCTCGGCCGCGATCCTGCTGTCCATGACGGCCTGCCGGATGCGGCGCAGCAGCGCGTTGTCCGGGCCGGCGAGCAGCGGCACGACGACGGCGACGGGGCCCTCGGGCTCCTTCACGTCCAGGCCGGCGGAGCGCGCCTGTTCGAAGCGGGCGGTGCGCTCCTCGGCGGCGCTCACGAGCACGGCGGACAGTGAGGGGAACTCGGCGTCGTCCCCTTCGAGGTGTCCGACCCGGGCGTCGAGGCCGGGGAGCTCGGAGCGGGCGATGCTGATGACCTCGTCGGCGAGGCCCCGGGTGGCGCTACTGGGCGTGCCCGGGACCGCGAGGACAAGCGCGGGCGCGCCCTCGGGAGCCACCAGGGGTTCGGGGCGGCGGTGCCGTCCCGGCTGGCGGGGGCGCGGCATTCGTACTGGCAGGCCGGACGCGGGCCCAGTGGGGGAGCTCATGGCGCCGCATGTTACTGGTTTCCGGTGTTTCCCTGTTCGGGGAGGGTGCAGGTGAGCGGTATCCGTCCTGTTTTGTCTGATGAGTGATGTACGGATCGGCTGACATCGGCACGATTCACCTCCCCGGCGGACCGATTCTCAGCCTTCCGTCACGGTCGTCACCCACAGCATCGCGTCATCACCCGGGAGGGTGAGCGAGCCGGTCGCCAGGTCGGTGGCGATGCGGACCGAGCCGTCCAGCGGATCGCCCTCCGCGGCCGTCCGCCGTGCCCGCGGCAGCCGCTTCACCAGCTCCTCCTCCAGCGGTACGACGAGCGGTTCGCCCAGCTTCAGCAGGCCGCCGGTGACCGCGAGGCGGGGCTCGCCGTCGCGGGGGCAGACCGCGGCGGCCGAGTCGGCCATGTCCCGTGCGGCGGCGCGCAGGATCCCGGCGGCCACGGGGTCGCCGGCCGCGCAGGCGGCCACGTCGGGCGCGAAGGAGGCGAGGACGGCGGGGCGGTCGGTCCGCGGATACAGCTGCCCGGGGAGTCCCGTCGCCGGGCCGAAGCGCTCCTGGGCTCGGGCCAGCAGAGACGTGGAGCCGCCCTCCCGTCCGTCGTGGGCGCGCAGCGCGGCCTCCAGACCGGCCCGGCCGATCCACGCGCCGCCGCCGCAGTCGCCCAGGAGATGCCCCCAGCCGTCCGCCCGGCGCCAGCCAGTCAGGTCGGTGCCCGTCGCGATCAGGCCGGTCCCCGCGGCCACCACCGCTCCGGCCCGGGGGCCGAGGGCGCCGACGTACGCGGTCACCGCGTCGGCGACCAGCGCGACCTTCCGCGCTCCCAGCTCCCGGGCGAGCGCGCCCGGCAGTTCGGCGCGCAGGGCGTCGCCCAGGGTGGCCAGTCCGGCGGCCCCGACGACGACGGTGCCGAACCGGTCCACACGGGTCTCGGCGGTCAACGCCTGCACCATGGGCAGCAGTTGCGCCATCAGGTGATCCGGCTCGATGCCCCGCGTCCCGGTGCGCACGGGCTCCCGGGACGCACGGTGCCCGAGCGGGCCGCGCCCGTCGTCACCGGCGGTGCCCACGACCACGCGCAGACCCGAGCCACCGGAGTCCACGGCCAGGAAGCCGCCGCTCACGGCAGCCGCCAGTCGACCGGCCGGCCCCCGAGCCGCACCAGCAGGTCGTTGGCCCGGCTGAACGGGCGGGAGCCGAAGAACCCCCGGTCGGCCGACATCGGGGACGGGTGCGCGGACTCCAGGGCCGGCAGGTCGCCGAGCAGCGGCCGCAGGTTGCGGGCGTCGCGGCCCCACAGGATGGACACCATCGGCTTGCCGCGTGCCGCCAGGGCGCGTATCGCCTGCTCGGTGACCTCCTCCCAGCCCTTGCCGCGGTGGGCGGCGGGCTTGCGCGGGGCGGTGGTGAGCGCCCTGTTGAGCAGCAGCACGCCCTGCCGGGTCCACGGAGCGAGGTCGCCGTTGGAGGGCTGCGGCAGGTTCAGGTCGGTGTTCAGCTCCCGGTAGATGTTGAGGAGGCTGCCGGGCAGCGGACGCACCTCGGGCGCGACCGAGAACGACAGCCCCACGGCGTGCCCCGGGGTCGGATACGGGTCCTGTCCGACGATCAGGACCCGGACGTCGTCGAAGGGCTGCTGGAAGGCCCGCAGAACGTTGGCCCCGGCCGGGAGGTAGGTGCGTCCGGCGGCGATCTCCGCGCGCAGGAAGTCACCCATCGAGGTGATCCGTCCGGCGACGGGTTCCAGCGCCTTCGCCCAGCCCGCTTCGACGATTTCATTCAAGGGTCGTGGTGCCACGGGCGTCACCCTACTGCCGTACGGGTGACGCCGATCAAGCGGTGGCCAAGGCCGGATCCCCCCATCCGGTTCATGCCAGGACCGCGGCCCGCACGCACAGCACGTCCGGCAGGTGGGAGGCCAACTGCCGCCAGCTGTCGCCGTCGTCGGCCGACGCGAACACCTCGCCGTTGCGGTTGCCGAAGTACACGCCCGCGCGGTCGGCGTCGTCCGTGCACAGGGCGTCGCGCAGCACCGTGCCGTAGTGGTCCTCCTGGGGCAGGCCCGCGGACAGCGGCTCCCAGCTCTTCCCCGCGTCCGCGGTGCGGAAGACCCGGCACCGGTGATCCGCGGGCACCCGGTCGGCGTCGGCGTTGATCGGGAAGACGTACGCCGTGTCGCCGCGGTGCGGGTGGGCGGCCACGGCGAACCCGAACGTGGACGGCAGCCCTTCGCCGATGTCCGTCCAGTGGGCGCCCGCGTCGTCGCTTCGGTACACCCCCCAGTGGTTCTGCAGGTACAGCCGGTCCGGGTTGGCCGCGTCCCGCGCGACCTTGTGCACGCACTGGCCGAACTCCGGGTCGGGGTCCGGCAGGAAGACCGCGGAGACACCGGAGTTGGACGGTGCCCAGCTCGCGCCGCCGTCGGTGGTCCGGAACACGCCAGCGGTCGACACGGCGACCGTCACCGACTTCGGGTCCCGCCGGTCGGTGAGGACGGTGTGCAGCCCCTCCCCGCCGCCTCCCGGCACCCACTGGGAGCGCGTGGGGTGCTCCCACAGGGGCCGGACCAGCTCGAAGCTCTCGCCGCGGTCCTCCGAGCGGTACAGCGCGGCCGGTTCCGTGCCCGCGTAGACCACGTCCGGCTCGGCGGCGGCCGGGTGCAGCTGCCACACCCGCTCCAGTGAGGCGTCGGTGTCCTTGGGGAACTTGACGGCCGGAGCGCTCGGTTCGGTCCAGGTGCGGCCCAGGTCGTCGGAGTGGAACACCGACGGGCCCCAGTGCGCGCTGTCGCCGCCGGCCAGCAGGCGCGGGGTGTCGCCGCGGATGTCGAGGGCGACCGAGTAGACGGCCTGGGCGTTGAAGTACGGACTCTCGTCGAACTCCCAGGTGCCACCCCGCCGGCGCCCGATGAACAGGCCCTTGCGGGTGCCCACGGCGAGCAGTACCTCGGTCATGCCGATCACCTCCGCGGCGTCCTCGTCGACGCCTTTGTCTCGGACACGGGCCAGTCTGCACCCAGCCACTGACAGTCACCTCTGGAGTCGGCGTCGTCGCAGGTCGCAGCGGTGATGCGGCATTCTCGCGGAGCCGGAGCCGGAGCCGGAGCCGGAGCCGGAGCCGGAGCCGGAGCCGGAGCCGGAGCCGGAGCCGGAGCCGGAGCCGGAGCCGGAGCCGGAGCCGGAACCGGAACCGGAACCGGAGCAGGAACCGGAACCGAGCAGGGGGAGGGGCGGGCACGGTCCGGAACCCGGCCCCGCCCGCTCAGTCCGCCGCAGGCAGCGCCCGCGCCAGGATGCCGCCGAGGTCGGCCGTGGACGGCAGGGTGCCGAAGGCATGCCCCCAGTCGCCGCCGAGCCGCGTCGCGCAGAAGGCGTCGGCGACGGCGGGCGGTGCGTGCCGGACCAGGAGGGAGGCTTGGAGGGTGAGGGCCATCAGCTCCACCAGCCGGCGGGCGCCGGTCTCGGACGCCTCGGTGAGCCCCGTCTCCAGCCGGGCCACGGCGGCGTCCAGCCGGGAGTCCGCCCCGCGCGCGAGGGCGAGTTCCGCGAAGAGGGCGTGGGCGGTGGCGGGGGAGCGGCCCAGCGCGCGCAGGACGTCGAGGGCGTTGACGTTCCCCGAGCCCTCCCAGATCGACAGCAGCGGCGCCTCGCGGTAGTGGCGGGGCATGCCCGACTCCTCCACGTAGCCGTTGCCGCCGAGGCACTCCAGGGCCTCCGCGGTGAACGCCGGTCCCCGCTTGGTCACCCAGTACTTGCCGACGGCGGTGGCGATCCGCCGGAAGGCCGCCTCGGCGGTGTCCCCGCGCACCGCCCGGTCCGCCGCGCCGGCCAGCCGCAGGGTGAGCGCCGTCGCGGCCTCGGACTCCAGCGCCAGGTCGGCCAGCACGTTGCGCATCAGCGGCTGGTCGACGAGCCGGGCGCCGAAGGCGCTGCGGTGCCGTACGTGGTGGCCGGCCTCGACCAGCGTCTTGCGCATCAGTGTCGCCGAGGACATCACGCAGTCCAGCCGGGTGCAGTTGACCATCTCGATGATCGTCTTGACGCCCTGCCCCTCGGATCCGACCAGCCAGGCGACGGTGCCGTCGAACTCGGGCTCGGACGAGGCGTTGGACCGGTTGCCGAGCTTGTCCTTCAGCCGCTGGATGCGGAACGTGTTGCGGGTGCCGTCCGGCAGCACGCGCGGCACCAGAAAGCAGGACAGGCCCCCCTGCCCGCGGCCGGGCGCCACCTGGGCCAGCACCAGGAACACGTCGCACATCGGCGCCGACGTGAACCATTTGTGCCCGTGCAGGGTGTACACGCCGGGCTCGGCGGTCGGGGTGGCCGTCGTGGTGTTCGTGCGGACGTCCGAGCCGCCCTGCTTCTCGGTCATCCCCATCCCGGCCAGCAGGCCGCGCTTCTCCGTGGGCGTCCGCAGCCCCGGTTCGTACTCCCGGCCGGTCAGCAGCGGCTCGTAGACCTTGGCCAGCTCCGGGGTGCCGCGCAGCGCCGGGACGGCCGCGTACGTCATCGACGTCGGGCACCCGTGTCCCGCCTCCGTGTGGCCCCACACCAGCCCGCCCGCCGTGCGCGCGACATGGGCGCCGGGCCGGTCGTCCGCCCAGGGCGCACCCGCCAGGCCCTCCCCGACCGCCACTCGCAGCAGGTGGTGCCAGCTCGGGTGGTACTCGACCTCGTCGACCCGGTTGCCGTACCGGTCGTGGGTGCGCAGTACGGGTTCGTGGCGGTTGGCCAGGTCGCCCCAGTCCTGCGCCTCCGCGCTGCCGGCCCGCCGGCCGAGCCGCCGCAGCCCGTCCTCGGCCCACCCGGCGCCCTCCCGCCGCAGACCCTCCATCAGCGCCGTGTCGTCGGAGGCGTCGTAGGGGGCCAGGGGAGGGGGCTGATTGGTGACGTCGTGCGTGGCGTACCCCTCCGGGTGGCCCGCGGACTCCTCGTACTCCTCGTACTCCTCGTACGGCTCCTGCGCGAGTGTCGTCATGACCCGAGTGTTGCACCATCGCTGCGGTCGCAGCAATAGTGCAACATCGTGGGCGCACGTACAGTACGTGCTCATGTGGACGGACGACACGCGCCCGCGCGGATGAACGGTTCCGAGGCCCCCGGCGAGCCGCCGCTGCGCCCGCTGTCCGCGCGGTCGGTGGTGCTGAGCCTGCTGCTCGGCACGCATCCCCCCGAACTGCCGGTCCGGGAGCTGGTACGGCTCGTGGAGGGTTTCGACGTCGGCGGGTCCACGGTGCGCGCCGCGCTCAGCCGGATGGCCGCCGCCGGGGACCTGAGGCGCACGGACACCGGCTACCGGCTCAGCGAGCGGCTGCTGGCACGCCAGCGGCGCCAGGACGAGGCCCTGCGCCCGCGCACGCGCGCGTGGGACGGCGACTGGGAGATGCTCGTGATCACCGCGACGGGCCGCGGTCCCGCCGAACGCGCCGAGCTGCGCACCCGGTTGACCGCCCTGCGCCTCGCCGAACTCCGGGAAGGCGTCTGGCTGCGCCCCGCCAACCTGCGCCGCCCGCTGCCCGCCGGTCTGGACGGGGTGGCCGAGCGCCTCGTGTCACGTCCCGAGCGCCCGGCCGCTGAGCTGTCCGCGCGGCTGTGGCCGCTGGACGCCTGGTCCCGCACGGCCCGGGACCTGCTCGCGCGGGTCGAGCGCGCCCGGCGGCCGGCCGAGCGTCTCACCGCCTTCGCGGCCGTCGTACGCCATCTGCTCGCCGACCCGGTGCTGCCCGCGGAACTGCTCCCGTCCGACTGGCCGGGAGCGGCCCTGCGGGACGCCTACACGGAGTATCAGCGGGAGCAGTCCGGACAGGTCCGGGCGAGTGGCACCCGGACCTGACACGTCACTTGTAGGTGATGTCGGAGGACGCGTACTTGCAGTACGTGCCGTCGGCGCCCGAGCCGTTGGAGTCCGGCTCGTCGCCGTCGTCGTTGCCGATGTACTTCTGGCACGGGACGATCTTCTTGCCGCCGTCCCCGACGATGGTGATGTTGCGCAGGGTCGCGCTGTCGCCGTAGTTGGTGTTGATGCCGGCGATCCGGCCGCCCTTCCAGTTCACCTCGATGGCGTTGAGATTGATCGTCCGCTTGTACTGCGACGAGCAGTTGCCGCAGGAGCGGATGAAGGTGCCGAAGTTCTTCACGGCGAAGTCGGAGACGTTCAGGGTGCCGGCGCCGTTGAACTGGAAGACCTTGTCACTGGCTTCCTTGGCGCCGCCGCCGGAGACGGTGTAGACGTTCGACGACGAGGAGCCCCGGAAGGTCGCCGCGTCCTCGCCGACGTCCTCCCACCAGACGTTCTGCAGCGTGCAACCGCCCTCGCAGTGGATGCCGTCCGCGGCGGGGGCGCCGATGATCACGTTCTTGAGGACCGCGCCGGGTGCCAGTTCCAGGATCGGGCCCTGGTCCTCGTCCTGGCCGCCGGAGCCCAGGTCGCCGGTGCCGTACAGGCGCTTCATCCCGTAGTCCTTGGTGCCGGACACCGAGATGGTGGAGGAGACGCCTTCGCTGCCGTTGGGGGTGGGCCAGGTCGCGGCGTGCACCGAGGTCGCCTCGGTAGTCATGAGCATGCCAACCGAGAGTCCGAGCGCGGCCAATGCGCCGACGGCCGTGCGCCGTTGCGCGTGGGGGCGTGTCGCAGCGGTCATGTTCTGATCCCTTCCATAGGGAGTGGGGGTGGAACGGAACATGTACGTGAACGATGTGCGTCATCTTGTTTGGTGTGCGAACACGGTGGGGCACATGCGGGGTATGGGTGCCCCACCGCGTGCGCATCGGTCATGCTGATGAACGGACCGTAGAGGGTAAGCGCTTTCTGGTCAACGCTTCGCGCGAAACGCCGCCTCACATGCCCCAGCCGTACTGGTCCGGCATCCGGACGTCCTCGCCCAGCTCCCGCGCCGCGTGCTGCGCCCAGGACGGGTTGCGCAGCAGCTCGCGACCCAGCAGTACCGCGTCGGCCTCACCGTTGGCCAGGATCTTCTCGGCCTGCTCCACCTCGGTGATCAGGCCGACGGCGGCGACCGGCAACGCGGCCCCGGCCTTCACGCGCGCGGCGAAGGGGACCTGGTAGCCGGGCCCGGTCGGGATCCGCACGTGCGGGACGTTGCCGCCGGTGGAGACGTCGAGGAGGTCGACGCCGTGGGCCTTGAGGTCGCCGGCCAGCCGGACGGTGTCCTCCTGCGTCCAGCCGCCCTCGTCGAGCCAGTCGGTCGCCGAGACGCGGAAGAACAGCGGCTTGTCGTCCGGCCACACCTCCCGTACGGCGTCGACGACCTCCAGGGCGAACCTGGTGCGGTTCTCGTACGAGCCGCCGTAGGCGTCGGTGCGGTGGTTGGAATGCGGCGACAGGAACTCGTGGATCAGGTATCCGTGGGCGCCGTGGAGCTCGACGATCTCGAAGCCGGCGGCGAGGGCCCGGCGCGCGGCGTCCGTGAACTGGCCGACCACCTCCTGGATCTGCGGGACCGTCAGCTCGGTCGGCACCGGATGCCGTGCGTCGAACGGGAGCGCGCTCGGGGCCAGCGGCTGCCAGCCGTACGCGTCCGGCCCCACCGGAGCCCCGCCCTTCCAGGGCTGCGCGGTCGACGCCTTGCGGCCGGCGTGGGCCAGCTGGACGGCGGGGACGGTGCCCTGGGAGCGCATGAAGTCCGTGATCCGGCGGAACGCCTCGACCTGCGTGTCGTTCCACAGTCCCAGATCCTGCGGGGATATGCGGCCCTCGGGCGACACGCCGGTGGCCTCCATGACGATCAGGCCGGTGCCGCCGACCGCGCGTGCGCCGTAGTGCGCGAAGTGCCAGTCTCCGGGGACGCCCGCCGACGGGCCCTGGGGCGCGGCGGAGTACTGGCACATCGGCGGCATCCAGACCCGGTTCGGGATCGTGGTGTCACGCAGTTGCAGAGGCTGGAAGAGGGCACTCATGGCGGGCTGCTCCCTGGGGCGTGGTGGGGCGGGACAGCTAGTACGATACGTCTCGTAGTACGGCGAGTGTCAAACTACGGCGATCCTCGTACAATGAAGACCCCGGACGAACTGGAGTCGCTGTGCCCCCCGCCGCCGCAGGCGCCCGTGAGCTGCCGCACCCCACGCGCGGAGAGATCCGGCTCGAGGGCGTGCTGCATGCGCTCTCCGATCCGGTGCGGCTGCGGATCGTGCGGGATCTCGCCGCCGACAGCGACGCGCTCTTCTCCTGCTCGCACTTCGAGCTGCCGGTCACCAAGTCGACCACCACGCACCACTTCCGGGTGCTGCGCGAGAGCGGGGTGGTCCGGCAGGCCTACTGCGGCACGGCCAAGATGAACGGCCTGCGGAGGGGGGACCTGGACGCGCTGTTCCCCGGGCTGCTCGACGCCCTGCTGTCCGCCGCCGCCCGCCAGGCCGCCGCCCCTGGTGACAGTTGACCGCGTGTTCCGTTCGTATGGAATGTGACCATTCGGTTACGTTGTGTATGTGCTCGAAGCATCCTTCTTTGATCGTTCTCTTCAGCTTTCCGATCGCTGTCCGGACGACGGTGAGATGTCCGTGCGGCACGCCTGGGTCGTGAGGGAGGGCGGCACCACGGCCTCCTGGTTCGACGTCCGGCTGGCGTTCGCCGACGGCGCCCGGGTGGACGCGCTCGCCGTCCTGTCCGGTCAGGAGGTGCGGGTCGAGGGCGTGCGGGCCGAGCCGCCCCTGTCCCTCGACGACCTCGCCGTGCTCGCCGAGTGGCTGGAGAACCCGCTCTTCGCGGCCTGCGTGCCGGCGCCCGCCCATGCCGTACCGGCCACGTCGCGCCGGGCCCGTCCCGCGTGGCCAGGCAGCAGGGAAGAGCGCCGTCTCGTCGCGCGGGAGTACCGCGAGGCCCGCGAGGAGGGGGCCGACCCCGTCCTCGCGGTGATGCGCGTGACGGGGCACAGCAGGCGCAAGTCCCTCAGGCTGATCGGCCAGGCGCGCGACGAGGGGTTCCTGGCGCCGCGTCGCGCCCGCCGCTGAGCCGCCGTCGGCCTAGCGTCACAGCATCTCGCGCATCCGCGAGATCTCGCTCGTCTGCTGGGCGACCACGTCGTCGGCCATCTCCTCGACCTGCACGTTGTTGCCCTGCGACTTGACGTCCGTGGCCATGGTGATCGCACCCTCGTGATGGGTGATCATCAGAGTGAGGAAGAGCTGGTCGAAGGCGGTCCCCCGCGCCGCGCGCAGCTTCTTCAGCTGTGCCTCGGTCGCCATGCCGGGCATCGCGGCGTGCTCGTGCCCGCCGCCCGTCTCCTTCTCGTCCTTCTCTTCCTTCTCGCCGTGGTTCTTCAGCCAGCCCCGCATCGCCTCGATCTCAGGGCCCTGCGCGGCGGAGATCCGTTCGGCGAGCTTCTTGATCCGGCCCGACTCGGCCTGCTTCGGCACGAGTTCGGTCATCTTCAGCGCCTGGGCGTGGTGCTGGATCATCATCCGCGCGTAGGAGACGTCCGCCGAGTTGGGGGAGTCGTCGTCGGCGCGCTGCTTCTCGGCGTCCTCGGCGGACAGCGTCCGGTTGCCCTCGCCCGGTTGGCCGGGAGCGATCACCGAGGGCCCGGTCGTGGCGGCCGACCCGGTGTCCGAGCCCGAGTCGCAGGCGCTCAGGCCGAGCACGGCCAGTGCGGTCAGCGAGGCCGTGACGAGCGACGCGCCGGACATCGCGGGGCGAAAGGGCACAACAACCTCCTGTGGCTGGGGGCAGCCCCTCTGGGGGAGGGATGCGGAACACCTCGTGGGTGCGATGACCGTCCTAGCACGCTTCCGCGCGTCACTGATCAAAAAACTTCATTGCGTGTTTGTTGAGCCCCTGTTGGTATGGGCATGGCGAAGACGATACTGCGTGGTGCGTGAACCGTTCCGACGGGAACGGACCTAGGGAGGAAACAGTGACCCTGTTGAACGACCCGCGAACGCGGCGCAGACGCCTGGGAGTCGCGGCGGTCGCCGCCGGACTGCTCTCCGCGCTGCTCACCGCCGGCCCGGCCGTGGCGACCCCAGACCCCGGGGACAGCCCGGCCACGTCGAAGGAGGTGTCGAAGAGCGCGCGCGCCGACGTGCGCGAGGCGATAGAGAGCGGCGAGATACCCGGCCAGGACGAGATAGTCCACTCGGACAACATCGAGCACCTGACGAACATCCCCAAGGACGCGCTGTCGGGGACCAATTCGGACCTGGCCTTCCAGGGCCGGTACGCCTTCGCCGGCAACTACGACGGCTTCCGCATCTTCGACATCAGGAACCCGAAGAAGCCGAAGACCGTCGCCCAGGTGCTGTGTCCCGGTTCGCAGAACGACATCTCCGTCTCCGGGGACCTGCTGTTCCTGTCGACCGACTCCTCGCGCAGCGACAGCAGTTGCAACAGCACCACGCAGCCGGCGACCGAGAAGTCCTCCTGGGAGGGCATGAAGGTCTTCGACATCAGCGACAAGCGGAACCCGAAGTACGTCGCCGCCGTCGAGACCGCCTGCGGCTCGCACACCCACACGCTGGTGCCCGAGCGCAAGAACGTCTACGTCTACGTCTCCTCGTATTCGCCGAGCGCCTCGTACCCCGACTGCCGGCCGCCGCACGACGGGATCTCCGTCATCAAGGTGCCGCGCAAGGCGCCCGAGCGGGCAGCGGTCGTGGACTTCCCGGTGCTGTTCCCCGGTGAGGGCCCCGACGGCGGCGGCAACCCGGGCGGGCCCACCAACCCGGGCGTCTCCAAGACCACCGGCTGCCACGACATCACCGTGCTGCCCTCCAAGGACCTGGCGGCGGGCGCCTGCATGGGTGACGGGATCCTGTTCTCCATCAAGAATCCCGAGCGTCCGAAGGTCATCGACCGCGTCCAGGACAACGTGAACTTCGCGTTCTGGCACTCGGCGACCTTCAACCAGAAGGCCAACAAGGTCGTCTTCACGGACGAGCTGGGCGGCGGCGGCGCGGCCACCTGCAACGCGGAGATCGGCCCGGACCGGGGCGCCGACGGCATCTACGACATCGTCGGCCGGGGCGACCACCGCAAGCTGGTCTTCCGCAGCTACTTCAAGATCCCCCGTCACCAGGCGGACACCGAGAACTGCGTCGCCCACAACGGCTCGCTGATCCCGGTCAAGGGCCGCGACATCATGGTGCAGGCCTGGTACCAGGGCGGCGTCTCCGTCTGGGAGTTCACCGACTCCAAGCGCCCCAAGGAGATCGCCTACTTCGAGCGCGGACCGCTGACCACGGACGGCATCACCACGGGCGGTTCCTGGTCGGCGTACTACTACAACGGCTACATCTACTCGAACGACATCGCCAAGGGCTTCGACGTCCTCAAGCTCAACGACCGGCGCACCGACCCGGCCAAGCGGGTTCACCTGCGTGAGCTGAACACGCAGACGCAGCCGGACTACTTCGACTGAGCCTGGTCGTCGGGCCCGCTGGTCGCGAAGAACCGCGACAGGTCCGTGTCGCACGTCGTCCCGTCGGACGCCTCGGCGTCCGGCGGGACACCCATCTCCCACTCCAGCCGGTAGCGCTTGAACAACTCGGCGCGCAGTACCGGCACGGGCATCGGTACGCCCGGCACCAGGGCCGCGAAGACGGCGCCCATCAGCAGCGCGCGCAGCGTCGGGTAGTCGCGGTCGACGTCCCGCGAGCCGTGCCGGGCGACGGTGTCCCGCAGCAGTTCCGCCAGCCTCCGCTGCTCGGGGCACGGTACGAAACCCACCTCGGCCTGGAGCAGGCCCGCCATGTGCTGGCGCATGAGCACCGGCCGGTCCCTGGCGAGGCCCAGGATCGCGTCGATGGCCCGCGCCATCCGCTCGGCCCCGTCGGCGGTGCCGGGTTCGCGCTCCAGGGCCTCCTCCAGCGTGCGGTGCATCAGCCGGTGCACGGCGGACTGCACCAGTTGGCGTTTGCCGGGGAAGTAGTACGAGACCAGGCCGCGCGCCGAGCCCGCGCGGTCGGCGATGGCGCCCAGCGTGGTCGCCTCGTACCCGTGCTCGCCCACCAACTCCACGGCGGCCTGCAGGAGCCGCTCCTTCGAACGCCGCCGCAACTCTTCATTGACCGAGGCGCTGCGCGGGGACATGCTGTACTCCTGCGTTGACTGGCTGGCAGCCAACTATACTCGGCGCAGGCGGGCCGGCCTCCAGAGGTCCGGTCCGGTCATGTCCGTCCCGGGCGACACGGGGGATCGTCCGGGGCGGACGCACTCGCCCCGCTGGTCGCCTCGGGCCACGTGCCCGCCCCGTTCAGCGCACCAGGTCGAGCACCGGCCGCAGCCCGGCCGGACGCTCGGTCACCGGCAGATGATCCACGAAGTGCACCCCGCAGCCCAGGGCCGCGGCGCCGCCGTCCGCCCGCCGGTCGTCACCGACCATCAGGGTCCGTCCCGGCTCGACGCCGAGTGCCTTACAGGCGAGGGCGAACAGCCGGGGGTCGGGCTTGCGGATGCCGTGCTCGTAGGACAGGACGTACGTGTCCACGTACCGGTCGAGGCCGTGTGCGCGGAAGACCGGCCGCAGGTCCCAGCCGATGTTGCTGACCACGCCCACGGCGACGCCCTGCCCGCGCAGCGCCTCCAGCACCTCGGCGGCGTCGGGGTAGGGGCGCCAGGCGCCCGGTGTCATGTGCCGGTCGTACAGCGCGTCGTGCAGCCCGGGGTCCGGTAGCGGCACCCGCCGGGACAGCCCGGTGTAGGCGGTCCGGTGCAGCTCGGAGCTCTCGTCGCGGATCTCCCACACCCCGGCCAGCTCCTCCGGCACCCGCACCGGCGGCGCGCCACCGGGCAGCGCCCCCGCGGCCTCCAGGGCCCGCGCCGTCTCGGCCAGCTCCGGACCGGACAGGGTCACGCCGGCACCGTCGAGCACCGCACGCAGCCAGGCTTCGGAGGATTCGATGCGGAACAGGGTCCCGGAGAAGTCGAACAGCACGGCGGTCATGGGCGGATCCTACGAGGGGCCGCGGCGCTCTTGGACGGGGGCCGGGGACGGGGCCGTGAGCGAGGGGGCTCGGGATGGGCTCTCCGGTCGGGAGCGGTGTGCCCCGCGGTGCGGCTGCGCCCGGTGGGCTCCGGCGCAGGGAGCGGGGGCATCGGGGCGTTGGGCGGACCCGTTCGAGGCGACGCACCAGTGCCCCGAGTGACCCGGCGGTGGTGCGCCGGTGACGGGCTCAGGGATGCCGGCGCTGGTGTACCAGTACCGCGAGTGCCGTGACCAGGATGCCCAGGAGCCAGCCGCCCGCCACGTCCGTGGCCCAGTGCACGCCCAGCCATACCCGGGTCACGCCGACGCCCGCCACGGAGATCGCCGCCACGGTCCAGGCGGCGCGGCGCAGAGCGGGGGAGGCGCCGTAGTAGTGGACGAGCCACACCAGGAGGCCGCACACGAAGGTCGCCGTCATGGCGTGGCCGGACGGGAAGGCCGCGTAGTGGGCGGAGTCCACGGGGTCGGGCCAGACCGGGCGGGGGCGGTCCACCGCCGCCTTCAGGACCTGCTGGACGAGGCTGCCCAGCAGGCAGGTGGCCCCCAGCCAGACGGCCGTCCACCGGCCCCCGCGCCGGAACCACAGCCACAACACGACCACCGCGCACAGGAGTCGCATCGTCCACGTGTCCCACACCCAGTCGGTGAGGACCCGCATGACCTGCGTGACGTCTGGTTCGTCGACGGCCCAGCGGTGCGTCGTGGTCGCGATGTCGTCGTCGAGGCGGATCAACGGCCCCCACTCGACGGCCACCAGCGTGAGCAGCAGCGCGGAGCACACGGCCAGCGTCCAGGTGAGGCCGGGAGCCGTGCGGGGGCGCGGTGGAGTGGGCGGGGAGTCGACCGGCGGCGTCTGCATGCTGCGATACTCGCCGACCGGGCGGCCCGGAGGCGAATTCCCGGGGTACGAGCGGCCCGCTAGCCCAGCGCCCGCAGCCCCGGCGCGAACGCCACCAGCACCGGCACCGCCGGCACCAGCGCGGCCGCCGCCGTCAGCCGCAGCCGTCGGGCCGCCGAGAGCCGGTCGGGCGGGGTGAGCAACCGGTGCACCCGCTGCGGGACCTGGGCCTGCGGGGTCGGGCACGGACCGAACACGCCGCGGCCCTCGTTGAGTTCGACCAGTGCCAGCGCGGTCGTGAGGCGACCGAAGCGGCGGGACGCCACGTCGTCCGCGGCGAGTTCGACCAGGCGGTGCATCTCGTCGCGGAACGCGGCGAAGACCGGCACCTGCGGGAACCCGTCCGCCAGCGCGGCCGAGCAGTGCAGCAGCCAGTCGTGCCGCGCCTGCGCGTGCCCCTTCTCGTGGGCGAGGACCGCGTCCAGCTGACGGCCCTTGAGGCGGCTCAGCGCGGCGGTGGTGACGACCAGTTGCGGGGGAGTGCCGGGCAGCCACCAGGCGTCCGGCCGCTCGCCCTCCAGGACGACGAGCCGGTCCGGGCCGGGCACCTCGCCGGGCAACAGCGGGGCGCGGTGCAGGAGTTCCGCGTGGCGCACCCGACGCCGGGACCGGGCCCGTACGACCTCCCTGACCAGCATCGCGGCGCTCCACAACCCGGCGCAGGCCAGCGTGAGCGCGGTCGTGTCCGCCCAGAGGCCGGACGTGCCGAGCGCGTAGGCCTCGACCACCGGGCCCGGCGCCGTCGCGAAGACGGGCCCGCCCACCGCGTGCCAGGCCGCCGCCGCGCTGAACGTCATCGACAGCGCGCAGCACACCAGTACGGCCGCCACCACGCACTGCCACACCCACAGGGCGACCACCGGTTCGCGGTCCGGCCAGTCGGCCCGGGCGAGCAGCCTGGGGGCGAGCACGGCCGTCAGGGCGCCGAGCAACAGCAGTGCCGCGGGGAGAATCATGGGGGCAGCCTATGAGCGCGGCGCCGCCGGCAGTACGGGCCGACGCCCAAAGTGACGCAGGCAACGATTGCGCGCGGCGAACACCGGGCAAGACCGGCCGGTGGCGGGGTTACACGGCGCGGTCGCACTGCCGGGTCACATGGCCGCCAGCATGGCCAGCATCGCGATGCCCATGGAGAGGCGGCAGGCCCGGGCAAGCTCCGGCCGGTCCCCCCACCCGGCCGTCGGACCGCCCCCGGCGACGGCGACGACCGGCAGCAGGCGTACGCCGGACAGCAGGACGTAGCCGGTGAAGTAGAGCAGCAGCGCACCCGTCGCCGCGGGTGGTCCCGACGCGCCGGGCCCGTGGGCATGGGCCGGCGAACCGGCCATCACCACCGCCATGTAGACCATCGCCGCGGCTCCGACGAGGTGGTGCAGATGGTGACCCCCGTACCGCGCCGCCGCCCATACGGCGCGCAGCCCGGCGGCGCCGAACACCACCACGTATCCGGCCCAGGCCCACACCGGTGGGGTGAACGCCGCCGCGGGCACGGCCATGGCGGCCATGCCGAACCCCATCAGGGCCTCGCCGCCCGCGGCACGGCGCTGTTCCCCCTCATGGCTGCGCATCCGCAGCAGGCAGTACGCGCCGGTCGCCGCGCACAGCGCGACCAGCAGCCATCCGGGCGACGCCGGTCCGTGCACACGCACCTCCCCGTTCGGCGGTCCACGGTCGGTCAAGGCCTGCCCCGGCCACACGGCGCGCACGCGAGCGCAAGGGGGTACGCAGGGGGTATTCGGGGGAGCGCGGGGGATCGCCGCTGGTCGGGGCCGCGGTATGGCGCGACGTGGGGGTCGGCGTCGACTCCAGGAAGCAATCATTCACAAGTAAAACACATGCTAAAGTAATCCGTATGAGCAGTGCGCCCCCTTCCGCGTCCGGAATCCCGCCCGGCCGACGTCTGTCCCTGACCGGCGTGCTGCGCCTGCGCCGGCCCTCCGAGATCTGGTTCAAGCCCGCCCTGAGTTCGGTCGCCGCCGTCGCCCCGCCCAACCTGCTCCTGCTGTCCCTCGGCCGGCTCGACCTGGCGATGTACACGATGGCCGGGTCCCTGTGCGCGCTCTACGCCCACAACCGCCCCTACGCCGCCCGGGCCCGCGCCCTCGCGTGGGTGGTGCTCGGCATGCTCGGCGGCGTCGCCCTCGCCCTGGTCACCGCCTCGCTCACCCGGAACGCCGTCGTCCTGGTCACCGTCGGAGCCCTGCTGGCCGCCGTGCAGAAGGCACTGTGCGACGCCACCCGCATCGGCCCGCCGGGCAACGTGGTCCTGACCTTCATCAGCTCCGCCGCCCTCTTCGTCCCGCACACCCTCGGCCAGATCCCCGCCCACCTGGCGCTGGGCGCCGCCGCCGGCGCCTGGGCCTGGCTGGTCTGCATGGCACCCGTCCTGGTCCGACCGCACGGCCCGGAACGCCGGGCCACCGCCCAGGCCCTCAACGCCGCCGCCGCGTACGCCGAAACCGCGCACGCCGACCCCCGTGGCACCGGCGACGGCCACGCCCCCGCCCGTGCCGCCGGGTACGGAGCGGTGCAGAACGCCTGGCAGACGCTGCTGTCCGTCCCGGCCACCGGCACCCGCGCCACCACCCGGCACGCCCTCGAACGCCTCGTCGTCCGCGCCGAGGTCGCGCTGGCCGCCCCCGCCGACACCGACCCCGAGCCGCTGCGCGCCTGGGCCATCGCCCTGCGCGGCACCGGCCGCGTCCCCCGCACCGACGACGGCCCGGCCGTCACCGACGAACTCCTCGGCGTCGACACCGAACTCGCCGCCCGCCCCGCCCCCCTGTGGCAGCGGCTCGGCCCGCTGACCCCGGTCGCCGTACGCACCGCCCTCGGCTGCGCCCTGGCCGGCTACGCCTCCCTGGCCCTCGGGGTCGGCCGCCCCTACTGGGCCCTGGTCACCGCTGCCGCGCTCTACCAGGCCAACCTGACCCTCACCTGGAGCCGGGCCGTGCAGCGCGTGGTCGGCAACCTCGCCGGGGTGCTGCTCTTCGCCGCCATCGCCCCCCTCGCCCACCTCGGGCAGGCCCTGCTCGTCCTGCTCTGCCTCGCCCTCAACTTCGGCGCCGAGGCCCTGATGACCCGCAATTACTGGCTCGGCAGCGTCTGCGTGACCCCGATGGCGCTGCTCATCACCGAGTTCGCCGGAAACCAGGAACCGGGTTCCCTGATCACCGAGCGGGTGGTGGACACCCTCGTCGGCGCCCTGGTCGGCTTCCTGGCCGCCGTCGCCGTCACCGACCGGCGCGCCGGGAACCGCGTCGAGCGGGCGCTGCGGGCCGCCGACCGGGCCCGGGAACACACCGCCCGCGTCCTGGCGGAGCCCGAACCGGCGCCCAGCGCCCTGGAGGCTGCCCGCCGGGCCCTGGCCGCAGCGCTGACCGACCTGCGGGCCACCGTCGACGGGGCGTCCGGCGAATGGTGGGGACGCGCACTGCCGCAGGAGAGGGTCGTGCTCGCCGAGCAGTCCGGACACCGTACGCTCGCCGCAGCGGTGCGACGCCGGGCAGCGCGTCGGGACCGGGACACGGGCACGAGAGCGGAGGACGTACGGCCATGACCGCAACCGACGGGGGCTCGGCGACCGGGGGCGACGGGAGAGGGGGACCGGGCGGGGACACCGTGGCCGCGGTCGTGCGGCAGTGGCGGGCCGTCCACCCGGACCTCGACACGGGGCCGATGGAGATCATCGGCCGTATCAACCGCTGCGCCGCCCTCCTCCAGCAGGCCGAGGACGCCCCGCTGCGCCGGGCGGGCCTGAGCCGGGCCGAGTTCGACCTCCTCGGCGCGCTGCGTCGCACCGGCCACGAGCTGACCCCTGGCGACCTCGCCCGCGAGACCTTCTCCTCGGGTGCGGCCGTCACCAAGCGCCTCAAGCAGCTCACCGAGCGGGGCCTGGTGGAACGGCGTGGCGACACCCGTGACCGCCGCGTCGCCCACGTCCGCCTCACGGAGAGCGGACGCGACCTCGTCGACGGCATCCTGCCCGAACAGCTCGCCTACGAGGCCGCCGTCCTGTCGGGCGTCGACGAGCCCCGGCAGGGCGAGTTGGCGGCACTCCTCGGCGGGCTGCTGGGCCAGCTGGAGGGCCGCCTGGACGCGCTGCGGGTCTGACCGGGGCACCTGACGGCCGGGCCGGACCGGGCCCCCGACGGCCGGGCCGAACAAGCGCCACGCCTCCTGACGGGAGCAGGCGCCACACGCCCCGCCCGGCAGGCTCAGCGCTCGTCCCCCGCCCGGTACACGCCGAACATCGCGCCCCGCGGGTCGCGCAGCACCGCGATCCGCGGTCCGTCGGGAGGCGAGACGGGCTCCATCAGCACCGTGCCGCCGCCGTCGGTCGTGCCGGCCGCCGCCGTGTCCACGTCCGCCACCGCGAAGTAGGGCAGCCAGTGCGCCGGCACCTCGTGCGGGAACTTGTCGTCCATCGTCACCATGCCGCCGAAGTCCGCCCCGCCGATGCCCCACTGCGGGTAGTACTCCGAGGCGGTGACGCTCCAGCCGAACACCGTGGTGTAGAAGTCGGCGGCCCGGTCGGGCTCGCGGGTCAGCAGTTCGACCCAGCCCAGCGAGCCGTGCGCGTTGAACAGTCCGGCACCGGCGAACGAGCCGGGCTGCCACAGCTGGAACAGGGCCCCGGTGGGGTCCACCACCACCACGAAGCGGCCGTGGCCGAGGACGTCCGTGGGACCCTCCGGCACCGTGCCGCCGGCCGCCGTCACCTGCCGGACGGCGGTGTCCGCGTCGCGCACGGCGAACACCACGTTCCACGCGACCGGCTGCTCCGGCCGCGACAGGGGGGTCAGGCCGGCGACCGCCTCACCGCCGAGCCGGGCGATCGTGTGGCCGCTCGCCCGCTGCCTCGGGTCCGTCTCGGGGCGCCAGCCGAACAGCCCGCTGTAGAACCGCTCGGCCGTCGCCAGGTCGTCGGTCCCCAGCTCCGCCCAGCAGGGTCCGCCGGTCACCGGTTCGTGGAGCTTCATCGTGGAGCCTCCTTCCGCCGGGCCGCAGGCCGTCCGCCCCCTTCCAGCACGCTAAGGCCGCCCCGGGGCCGGGGCCATCCGGCACGCACCGCCCCGGCGGCCGGGGCGGCTCAGATCCCCGGCCGGTAGCGCAGCGGATGCTCCGCGGGCACCTCCACCAGCACGATCCGGGTGCCGTCCGGATCCGCGATCCACATCTCCACCAGCCCCCACGGCTCCTCGACCGGCGGCCGCACGATCTCTACGCCCTTGGCGCGCAGTTCGTCGTGGGCCGCCGCCGCGTCCTCGACCTGGAGCCACACCTGGAGCGCGGGGGAGAGCGGGGCCGCGGAGCGCCCGGAGACCTCCAGGAAGCCGCCGCCGAGGAAGTAGACGGTGCCCCGTTCGGGACCGGTGCCGAACTCCCGGTGGACGGCGAGGCCGAGCTGGTCGCCGTAGAAGGCGCGGGAGCGTTCGGGGTCGGTGGGGCGGAGCAGGATCCGGCTGCTGAGTACATGCACCATGCGTCCCGACCCTACTGGCGGCGTTACGCTCATCGGTGCCCCCGCCGCGCCCGAGAACGAACCGGAGACGCCCCACATGGACACCACCGCCGGCCGACTGGTCTACCGCGATGCCACCGACACGGACGTGGACGGGATCGTGGCGCTCATAGAGTCGGCGTACCGGGGCGACTCCAGCCGGGCCGGGTGGACCACCGAGGCGGACATCCTCCAGGGGCAGCGCACGGACCCGCAGGGCGTGCGGGACGTCGTGAAGTCGCCGGACAGCCGGCTGCTGACGGTCGAGCGGGACGGCCGGATCGTGGCCTGCTGCCAGCTGGAGCACCGCGGGAAGCACGCCTACTTCGGCATGTTCGCCGTCAGCCCCGCGCTCCAGGGCGAGGGCCTCGGCAGGACGATCATCGCGGAGGCGGAGCGGCAGGCCCGCGAGACGTGGGCCGCCACGGAGATGCACATGACCGTGATCTCCGTCCGCGAGGACCTCATCGCCTGGTACGAGCGCCGCGGCTACCGCCGTACGGGAAAGATGACGCCCTTCCCGTACGGCGACGAGCGCTTCGGCCTTCCGCTCCGCGACGACCTGCGGTTCGAGCTGCTGGTCAAGCCGCTGGTCTGAGCCTCAGGCGGTGAAGCGGCCGGTGCGCTTGATCTCCGGGTAGTCGGTCGTCGCGCCGTCGAGGCCCAGGGCGCGCACCAGCCGCAGCTGGTCCTGGGTGTTGATGGTCCAGGAGAAGACCCGCAGACTCGCCTTGCGGGCCCGTTCCACGATCTCCAGGGTGATCCGGTTGATGTCCAGACACAGGGTCCCGGCGCCCGCCTCCACGGCCCGGTCCACGACTTCCTTGCCGTAGTACTGCGCGACCAGGGCGGTTCGCACCCCCGGCACCAGCCGGGCGATCTCGACGATGGCCTCGTCGTGGAACGAGATCACCTCCACCCGGTCCACCAGGTCCCGGCGGAGCATCACCTCGGAGAGTGTCCGGGCGGCCGCCGCGTCCTTGATCTCGGCCTGCAACGGCACGGAGACGGCGTCCAGCACCTCCTCGAAGACCGGGATGCGCTCCCCGCTGCCCGCGTCCAGCGCGCGCAGCTCCTCGAGGGTCTTCTCGGCGATCGCGCCGGTGCCGTCGGTGGTGCGGTCCACCTCCGCGTCGTGCATGACGACGAGCGCGCCGTCCTTGCTCAGGTGCAGGTCGAGTTCGACGACGTCGAGGCCGGCCTGCTCGGCGGCGACGAAGGAACGCAGGGTGTTCTCGGGTTCGACACCCATCGCTCCGCGGTGACCGATGGTGAGGAAGTTCAAGGCTCGACTCGCTTCCGTCGACGTCGGCGATGGCAGGGCGGCAGCCTAACGGCCCTGCGGGACCGTTTCCCCTCTGCCGCGCCTGGTATACGAGCCGAGGCGTCCCGCAGGAAAAAATGCGGTGAAGGCCAGGGTGAGGCAGGATAATTTACGGGGCCTCCCCTTGATGGGAGAAACCTCGTATGCATACGGTGTCCTGACGCAAGCTTCTCTCGTAGAGGATGGGACATGACGGAAATTCTTGTGCAGGTGGGTGCGGAGGGCGACGTTCCTCCGGTGAGCAGGGTGGTGGAGCACCCGGCGTGGCCCGTGCTCAAGGATGCCGTGGAGCGGATCCGGCCATGGCAGTCCAAGGACGGGTCGATCGACTTCGACGCCGAGGGCACGCCCGGGCGGACCGACGCCGAGGACGCCGTACGCCGGGTCGTCGAGGCGGTCCGGGAGCTGTCCCCGCTCCTCCCGCACGACCACGCCTACCACGAGGCCCTGGTGGCCGACCTCGGCCGCTGGGCCGACGGCGGCTTCGAGGTGCCCGACTTCCTCGACTCGCTGCTGGCCTTCCAGCCCGCCGCGGGCCGCGCGGACGGCCTCCAGCACCTGGTCGTCTTCCCGATGTACACGCAGAACGGCAACCCGGACCGCAACCTCGAAGCGGTCGTGCTGCGCATGGTCTGGCCCGACTGGCTGGCCGAACTGGAGCGCACCCGCTACGACAACCCGATGTTCTGCGGCATCACCTTCGAGGACTTCACGGCCGGCTACGACACCAACTCGGCCGTCCTCTTCCCGGAGACCATCGCCGTGCGCGAGGCCCCGGAGCGCTTCTCCTGGGGCGGCATCTTCTGCGACCGCGAGGCCGCCCGCTTCCGCCGCGTCACCGAGGCCGCCGTGGGCATCCTGGGCGTGGAGCTGCCCGAGGACGTCGCCGCGCTGGTGGACGACCAGAAGCGCTGCGAGGAGGCCTTCGTCCTGTGGGACATGGTCCACGACCGCACCCACAGCCACGGCGACCTGCCCTTCGACCCGTTCATGATCAAGCAGCGCCAGCCGTTCTGGATGTACGGCCTGGAGGAGCTGCGCTGCGACCTCACCGCCTTCAGGGAGGCCGTACGCCTGGAGGCCGACGGCGTCCCGCAGGCCCGTGACGTGCAGTACGCGGTCCTCTTCGACCGCATGTTCCGCTTCCCCGTCACCGGCGAGCGCGTGCGCAACTACGACGGGCTCGGCGGTCAGCTCCTCTTCGCCTACCTGCACAAGCACGACGTGGTCCGCTGGACCGACAACAAGCTGTTCATCGACTGGCAGCGCGCCCCCGAGGTCACCAACCAGCTGTGCGCCGAGATCGAGACGCTCTACCGGGACGGCATCGACCGCCCGAAGATCGTCCACTGGTTCGCCGGCTACGAGCTGGTCTCCACCTACCTCGCCCCGCACCCGGGCTCGAAGTGGGCGAAGGGCCCCGACGCCCTGGACCTGACCCTGCCCCCGCGCAAGCTGGTCGACGACGTGCTTGCGGACGAGTTTCCGCTGAGCATGTTCTACGAGGCGCTGTCCAAGAAACTCAAGAAGGTGATTGCCTCGACCCGGGGCATCACCGCGGACGGCGCCGGACGGGCCGCCGCGTGAGCGACGGCACCGGAGGTCAGGCACAACAGCGGCAGGCACAGGCTCGGGAGGCGAGGACCATGGGGAACGGGGCGCTCGACGGCGCGGTGATCGCGGTGGCAGGGGCGGGCGGACCCGCCGGACGGGCCGCGCTGCTGCGGCTCGCCGAGGCGGGTGCGACGGTCGTCGGCTCGGACAACGACCCGGAGCGGCTGGCGGAGGCCGTGGACGCGGCCCGCTACGCGCACGGTGGCGCCAGCGTCACCGGCGAGACCGTGGACCTGCTCGACCTGGAGTCCGCCCGCGCCTGGGCCGACCGCACCGAGCAGGAGTTCGGACGGGTCGACGGCCTCGTCCACCTCGTCGGCGGCTGGCGCGGCAGCCAGAGCTTCACCAAGACCAACCTCGACGACTGGGACCTGCTGGAGCTGCTGCTCATCCGCACCGTGCAGCACACCTCCCTCGCCTTCCACGAGGCGCTCCAGCGCAGCGACCGCGGCCGGTACGTCCTGATCAGCGCCGCCGGCGCGAGCAACCCCACCGCGGGCAACGCCGCCTACTCGGCCGCCAAGGCCGCGGCCGAGGCCTGGACCCTGGCCATGGCGGACTACTTCCGCAAGGCGGGGGGCGAGCAGGGGCCGACGTCGGCGGCTGCGATCCTGGTGGTGAAGGCGTTGGTGCACGACGCGATGCGCGCCGAGCGGCCCAACGCGAAGTTCGCGGGCTTCACGGACGTGCGTGACCTCGCCGAGGCCGTCGCCGGAGTCTGGGACAAGCCCGCCGCGGAAGTGAACGGAAACCGCCTGTGGCTGACCGAGAAGCCGTGAACCCTCCGAAGACCGACGCGCGTCGCCATCACGACCCCGAGGTCCGCGGCTTCGCCAGTGACAACTACGCCGGGGCCCACCCGGAGGTGCTCGCCGCGCTCGCGCTGGCCAACGGCGGGCACCAGGTCGCGTACGGCGAGGACGAGTACACCGAGAACCTCCAGCGGGTGATCCGCGGCCACTTCGGCTCCGGCGCCGAGGCGTTCCCGGTCTTCAACGGCACCGGCGCCAACGTCGTCGCGCTCCAGGCGGTCACCGACCGCTGGGGCGCGGTGATCTGCGCCGAGAGCGCGCACATCAACGTCGACGAGGGCGGCGCCCCCGAGCGCATGGGCGGGCTGAAACTGCTCACCGTGCCCACGCCCGACGGCAAGCTCACCCCCGACCTCATCGACCGGCAGGCGTACGGCTGGGACGACGAGCACCGCGCGATGCCGCAGGTCGTCTCGATCACCCAGAGCACCGAGCTGGGCACGCTCTACACGCCCGACGAGATCCGCGCCATCTGCGAACACGCCCACGCGCACGGCATGAAGGTGCACCTGGACGGCTCCCGGATAGCCAACGCCGCCGCCTCCCTGGACGTGCCCATGCGGACGTTCACCAACGCCGTCGGCGTCGACCTGCTCTCGCTCGGCGGCACCAAGAACGGCGCCCTGTTCGGCGAGGCGGTCGTGGTCCTCAACCAGGACGCAGTCAGCCACATGAAGCACCTGCGCAAGCTGTCCATGCAGCTCGCCTCCAAGATGCGCTTCGTGTCGGTGCAGTTGGAGGCGCTGCTCGCCAAGGACCTGTGGCTGCGCAACGCCCGGCACGGCAACGAGATGGCGCGGCGCCTCGCCGACGGCGTGCGTGCCGTGCACGGCGTGGAGATCCTCTACCCGGTGCAGGCCAACGCGGTCTTCGCCCGGCTGCCGCACGAGGTGAGCGAGCGCCTGCAGAAGCGGTTCCGGTTCTACTTCTGGGACGAGGCCGCCGGTGACGTCCGCTGGATGTGCGCCTTCGACACCACCGAGGACGACGTCGACACCTTCGTGGCCGCGCTCAAGGAGGAGATGGCGCGCTGAGCCAGGGGGCTCCCTCGATGCATAGATATGCGGTCACCTGAAAAGTCATTGACTGACGGGTGATCGCGTTTCTATGCTCTGCGGGCATGGAGCTGATCCAGAAGACCCCCGACCTGTCCGCATATCTGGCCGCCGACGAGGTCATCGACCACGACCATCGCCGCGTACGGGAGGTGGCCGGCGGACTCGCCAAAGAGGCGGCCGATTCGTATGCGTATGCACGACTGGCCTTCGAGTTCGTGCGGGACACCATCCCGCACTCAAAGGACTCCGGAGACCCGCGCGTCACCTGGCGGGCCTCCGACGTCCTGGAGCGGCGCACCGGCATCTGCTACGCCAAGGCGCACGCGCTGACCGCCCTGCTGCGGGCCGAGGACATCCCGACCGCCCTGTGCTACCAGCGCTTCGACGTGGTGCACGGACTGGTCGCCGTACGCTTCAACGGCGCCTGGCACCGGCAGGACCCGCGCGGGAACAAGCCCGGCGTGAACGCGCGGTTCTCCCTGGAGGGGGAGCGGCTGGCCTTCACGCCGGACCACGAGGCCGGGGAGGCGGACTACCCGGAGCTGTACGCCGCGCCGCACCCGGCCGTACTGGACGCCCTGAAGGCGGCCACCGACCGGCCGCACCTGTGGGCGATCCTTCCCGCGGCGCTCTGACCCGCCCGGCTCAGTGCGCCTGGGCCGCGCGCAGCTGCTCCTGCGTCGGCGCCGTGCCGCCGAGATGGGCCGGCATCCACCAGGTGTCGTCCGCGCCCTTGGGACGCACCGGGTAGGCGCGCTGTGCGGCCTCCAGCAGCTCCTGCACGCGCTCGCGCAGGCGGCGGGTGATCGCGCCCGCGTACTGCTCGCGGGAGGCCTCCATCGCCTCGCCGACCCGGATCGTGACCGGGGTGTGGCTGCGCTTGAAGTTGCGCGGGTGTCCCTTGGTCCACAGCCGCTGCGTACCCCACAACGCCATCGGGATCAGCGGGACTCCCGCTTCCTGCGCCAGGCGCGCGGCGCCCGACTTGAAACTCTTCAGCGTGAACGACTCGGAGATCGTCGCCTCCGGGAAGACCCCGATGATCTCGCCGGACCGCAACGAGTCCAGGGCGTGCGCGTACGCCGCCTCGCCCTGCTTGCGGTCCACCGGGATGTGCTTCATGTTGCGCATCAGCGGGCCGGATACCCGGTGCCGGAAGACCGACTCCTTCGCCATGAAGCGCACCAGCCGCTTCTGGGGCAGCGCCGCCAGGCCGTCGAAGATGAAGTCCAGGTAGCTGATGTGGTTGCTCACCAGCACGGCGCCGCCCGCGCGCGGGATGTTCTCCGAACCCTGGCAGTCGATCTTGAGGTCCCACACCTTGAACAGGGTGCGGGCGAGACCGATGGCCGGGCGGTAGGCGAGTTCTGCCATGGGCGGGTCGGACCCTTCCTTGTCAGCCTGGGAAGGGGGCTCCCAGTCGAAAGTTACGCAGCCGTAGGTTTACGGCTTGTCGCAGATCGTGCCCCAAGAACGGCCCGTGTACCAGCCTTGGTGCCCGTACGCCGCGAGATCCTCATCACTCGCCCGTCCATTTGGTGGCCGGAAGACGATGGTGGACCGGGAATCTCCGCGTCGCCGCGAGTGCTGCACCTGGGGACGACCGGACCGGCGGCGCGCTACTCGGGCGCGCCCATGAGGGCCGCGGACGCGGCGGAACGGGGGCGCGCTGGTGCGCGGGCAGGGTGACGACGGCGGGCTCGGGACACCGGGCCCCCACCTCGACGCGGCCGACCTCGGGGCGGAACTCGGCACCCGCGCCACGCTCGTGCAGTTCTCCAGCGCCTTCTGCGCCCCCTGCCGTGCCACCCGGCGGGTCCTCGGCGAGGTCGCCCGCATGGTCCCCGGCGTCGCCCACGTCGAGATCGACGCCGAGGCCCGCCTGGAACTCGTCCGCGTCCTCGGCGTACACAAGACCCCGACCGTGCTGGTCCTCGACGGCGGCGGCCGCGTCGTGCGGCGCGCCGTCGGGCAGCCGCGCAAGGCGGACGTGATCGCCGCCCTGGGCGAGGCGGTGTGATCAGCGCCACGCCGGGGGTGAGGCGTCCTCCACAGCTTCCGCGTCCCGGGACGTATTTGACTGTGTGTGCCACCTGTCGTCAGCCTGCCCGAAGGCCCCGCTCCCCGTTGCCGGGACCGAGGCGCAACGCAGAAGGACACCCCGTATGACGGCCACACCCGACGTCGCCGCGCCGCGGCTCGCCACCGACGACCTGCTGCGGTCCGTCTTCCGGCGGCACGCGGCGGGAGTCGCCGTGATCACCGCGTCCGGTGCCGCCGGTCCGGCCGGCTTCACGGCCACGTCCCTCACGTCCGTCTCCGCCCGGCCGCCGCTGCTCTCCTTCGGCATCGGCACCGGCTCCTCCAGCTGGCCCGCGGTCTCCGCGGCCGAGTACGTCGGCGTGCATGTGCTGGGCGAACACCAGGAGGAGCTGGCCGCCACCTTCGCCCGCAGCGGCGCCGACCGCTTCGCGGCGCCCACCCCCTGGCGCGAGGGTCCTCGGGGAGTGCCCGTGCTGGACGGGGTCCTCGCCTGGCTCGTGTGCCGCGTCGTCGGCCGGGTGCCCGCGGGGGACCATCGCATCGTGCTGGCCGAGGTGCTGACCGGCGACCCCGCGGGCGCCGGCGGCCCGCTGCTGTACCACCAGGGCGGCTACACCGGTCTGCGCGACTGACCGGTGCCGGCTCCGGCACCGGCCGCTTCTGCGGAGGCGTCGAGTTCCGGTTACGCTGCGTTGCGAAGGTCACAGTTCAAAGCGCTTGCTTAGCGGGAAAGAACTGGGTGTACTGATGAGTAATATTCCGGTGCGAAGCGCAGGTCGCCCCGCCCGGGATCGGCCGCTTGGGGCGCCTATGCTGCCTGCAAGAGGCAGCACTGAAATGTCGACGCAGTAGGAGAGCCGGCGTGAGCTTGAGGATCGTTGTCACTGTGAAGTACGTGCCCGACGCCACTGGCGACCGGCACTTCGCCGATGACCTGACCGTCGACCGGGACGACGTGGACGGTCTGCTCTCCGAGCTGGACGAGTACGCGGTCGAGCAGGCGCTGCAGATCTCCGAGAATTCCGACGACGACGTGGAGATCACCGTCCTGACGGTGGGCCCCGAGGACGCCAAGGACGCTCTGCGCAAGGCGCTGTCCATGGGCGCGGACAAGGCGATCCACGTCGAGGACGAGGACCTGCACGGCACCGACGCCATCGGCACCTCCCTGGTCCTGGCCAAGGCGATCGAGAAGGCCGGCTACGACCTGGTCGTCTCCGGCATGGCCTCCACCGACGGCACCATGGGTGTCGTACCGGCGCTGCTCGCCGAGCGGCTGGGCGTGCCGCAGGTGACGCTGCTGTCCGAGGTCTCCGTCGAGGGCGGCGCGGTCAAGGGCCGCCGGGACGGCGACACGGCCACCGAGCAGCTGGAGGCCTCCCTCCCGGCCGTCGTGTCCGTCACCGACCAGTCGGGCGAGGCGCGTTACCCGTCCTTCAAGGGCATCATGGCGGCCAAGAAGAAGCCGGTTCAGTCCTGGGACCTCTCCGACCTCGACATCGACGAGGACGAGGTCGGCCTGGAGAACGCCTGGACCGCGGTCGACTCCGCGGCCGAGCGCCCGGCGCGCACCGCGGGCACCATCGTCAAGGACGAGGGCGAGGGCGGCAAGCAGCTCGCCGCCTTCCTCGCGGAGCGAAAGTTCGTCTGACGCAGCCTGGCGGGCCAGAAGTTCATCTGAGCCCCGCTCCGCCGACCGCCCCTCATCTTTCGCAAGCAGGAGAGAAGAAGTCCCATGGCTGAAGTTCTCGTCTACGTCGATCACGTGGACGGTGCCGTCCGCAAGCCGACCCTGGAGCTGCTGACCCTCGCCCGCCGTATCGGCGAGCCGGTCGCCGTGGCCCTCGGTGGCGGCGCCGCCGACACCGCCGCCGCCCTCGCCGAGCACGGCGCGGTGAAGGTCCTCACCCACGAGGCCGCCGAGTACGCCGACTACCTGGTCGTGCCGAAGGTGGACGCCCTCCAGGCCGCCGTCGAGGTGGTGTCCGCCGAGGGCTCCCTGGCCGCCGTGCTGGTCCCGTCCTCCGCCGAGGGCAAGGAGATCGCCGCCCGCCTGGCGCTGCGCCTGGGCTCGGGCGTCATCACCGACGCCATCGACCTGGAGGCCGGCGACGAGGGTCCGGTGGCCACCCAGTCGGTGTTCGCCGCCGCCTTCACCACCAAGTCCCGCGTCTCCAAGGGCACCCCGGTCATCACGGTCAAGCCCAACAGTGCCGCCGTCGAGCCCGCCGCGGCCGCGGGTGCGGTCGAGGCCCTGTCGGTCACCTTCTCCGCCGCCGCTACCGGCACGAAGGTCACCTCGCGCACGCCGCGCGAGTCGACCGGCCGCCCCGAGCTGACCGAGGCCGCGATCGTCGTCTCCGGCGGCCGTGGCGTCAACGGCGCTGAGAACTTCGCGATCATCGAGGCGCTCGCCGACTCGCTCGGCGCGGCCGTCGGTGCCTCGCGCGCCGCGGTGGACGCGGGCTGGTACCCGCACACCAACCAGGTCGGCCAGACCGGCAAGTCCGTCTCGCCGCAGCTGTACATCGCCTCCGGCATCTCCGGCGCGATCCAGCACCGCGCGGGCATGCAGACCTCGAAGACGATCGTGGCCATCAACAAGGACGCCGAGGCCCCGATCTTCGACCTGGTCGACTACGGCGTCGTCGGCGACCTCTTCGACGTCGTCCCGCAGCTCACCGAGGAAGTGAAGTCCCGCAAGGGCTGAGCGCCCTCCCGGCATTCCGGCCGAGGGCCCCCCCCCCCCGGGGCGGGTGGGGGGGGGGGGCCCCCTCGGGCGCGGTGGCGCCCCCCCCCACCGCCGTACGCCCGTCCCGGCCGAGGGCGAGGCCCGCCGGGTAGGAGGGGTC
>NZ_JBHXNW010000005.1:0-46108 GCF_042717365.1 Streptomyces sp. NPDC058534 | reverse complement strand
GTGGTGTGTCTCTCTTTATCCTACCCCCCCGCCCCGCGCGCCCCCCCGCGGCGCCGCGCCCCCGCCCGCCCGGGGGCCTCGGTGTCTGCGCAGGATGGTGTTGACCGGCGACGAACCGCCGGATAACTTCGCTCTACGGATTATTGATTCCGTTCAGCGGAAAAGTGGAAACCAGGAGGGTGTGGGATGGGTCAGCAGGAGAAGGTGGCCACGAGCCTCGCGGGCGCCGTCGGCGAGGAGATCAGTGCCTCCCTCGCACCGGTCGACGCGGAGCTGGAGCGCCGCTACCCCGGAGACCCGGGCACCCGCCAGCCCGTCCACACCGTGTACGTCCCCGGTGACGCCTTCGCCGCGGACACCATCCGCTCCTGGGGCGACCGGGCGCTCGCCGCCCTCGACGAACACGCCCCGGACGCCGCCTCCTTCGCCGCCGTCCTCGGCCTCACCGACGACCTCGCCGAGCCCGTGTACACGCGCGTGCGCGCCAAACTGGAGCGCGAGCCGATCGAGGACCTGCGTGTCGACTTCGAGGACGGCTACGGCAATCGCACGGACGCCGAGGAGGACGAGGCCGCCGCCCGTGCCGCCCGTCTGATCGCCGAGGCGTACGAACAGGGCACGGCGGCCCCGTACATGGGCATCCGGATGAAGTGCATGGAGGCCCCCGTGCGGGCCCGCGGCATCCGCACCCTCGACGTCTTCCTCAGCGGCCTGATGGAGGCCGGCGGCCTGCCCGAGGGGCTGGTCCTCACGCTGCCGAAGGTGACCTACCCCGAGCAGGTCACCGCCATGGTGCGGCTCCTGGAGGCGTTCGAGAACGCGCGCGGCCTGACGCCGGGCCGGATCGGCTTCGAGATCCAGATCGAGACCAGCCAGTCCATCCTGGCCACCGACGGCACCGCCGCCGTCGCCCGCATGATCCAGGCCGCCGAGGGCCGCGCCACCGGGCTGCACTACGGCACCTTCGACTACAGCGCCTGCCTCGGCGTCTCCGCCGCCCACCAGGCCAGCGACCACCCCGCCGCCGACCACGCCAAGGCGGTCATGCAGGTCGCCGCCGCGGGCACCGGCGTGCGCGTCTCGGACGGTTCCACCAACGTCCTGCCGGTGGGCCCCACGGCCAAGGTGCACGACGCCTGGCGCCTGCACTACGGTCTCACCCGCCGCGCCCTCGCCCGCGCCTACTACCAGGGCTGGGACATGCACCCCGGCCACATCCCCACCCGGTACGCGGCGGTCTTCGCCTTCTACCGCGAGGGCTTCGAGCAGGCCGCCGCCCGCCTCGCCCGCTACGCCAACCACACCGGCGGCGACATCGCGGACGAGCCCGCCACCGCCAAGGCCCTCGGCGGCTACCTGCTGCGCGGCCTGGACTGCGGCGCCCTCGACATCGGCGAGGTCGCCCGCCTCACCGGCCTGACCCGCGCCGACCTGGAGGGCTACTCCGCGCCCCGGCGGGGCGACCTCACGGCGTCGGCGCAGTAGGCGGCGGGTGGGTTCCGGTGCGGGGGTCTGCGGTCCGGCCGGAGCGCACGTATTTCTCCAGGCCGGACGCCATCACGCGCCGCTCCTCGGCGAACAGCCGCGTGCCCCGGTCGCACAGGGACCGGTCGGCCCGGGCCCGTGCGCTGAACTCCTCGGGCGTCGTCCCGAAGAGCGCGCGCAACCGGGCCGACCCGCGCAGCAGCTCGGTGATGAGGGGCCGTTGCTCGCCCGGGTGCCGCCGTGGCGCACCGGTGCCGTCGTGCAGGACCCCGTGACGGTTGACGTAGATGTACGCACCGCGCAGCACCGTGCCGTCGGGCGGCTCGACCCGTACGTCGGGCGCGGGGAGCCAGGCGCGGTCGAAGTTGCCGCGGGCCATGGGCACGCCCTCGCTCGCGTCGATCACGGCGAGCTGCTCGGGGTCCAGCCACAGGACGAACAGTTCCCGTACGACGCCCGGGGCGCCCACCGGTGAGGCGGAGACGTAGCCCATGCGGCTCACGTGGGCGGAGACCCCGATGTCCAGGCCGGTGACTCGGGCCCGGACCATCGGGATCGGCGAGTCGATGCCGAACTCGGCCATCTTGTGGCGCAGCTGGCCCGGGCTCGCGTTGGAGCCGATCGCCAGCACCGGGACCCGGTCGACCCCGTCCTCGTGGACCGGCCCGTCCAGCGGCAGCAGCCGGTCGCCGTCGAGCAGCCCCGACTCCCGCGGCCACGCGCCCGGGTACAGCAGCGGCTCCTCACGGGGCACCCCGGCCAGACCGAGCGCCTCCAGCGTCCGGTCGTCGCCGCCGGCCCGTGCGGGCGCGCGGGCAGGGCCCTCGCCCACCGGCTTCGGCACGGCCGCCTCAGCCCGTCGGCGGCAGCTCGCCCGAGCCGCGGGTGACGAGCCTGGTCGGCAGTTCGATGCGGTCCGGCGCGAGGAGGGTGCCGTCCAGCTGCCGGAACAGGCGCTCGGCGGCGGTGCGGCCGAGGGCGGCCGCGTCCTGCGCGACCACGGTGACGCCCGGCTGCAGCAGGTCGGCCAGCTCGATGTCGTCGAAGCCGACGAGGGCGACGCCCGGGGTGTGCTCGGCGAGGACGCGGATGACGGTGACGGTCACCCGGTTGTTGCCGGTGAAGATCGCGGTGACCGGCTGCGGGTCCGCGAGCATGTCCTCGGCCGCCCTGCGCACCCGCTCGGGATCGGTGACGCCCAGGGACATCCAGGAGTCCTTCACCGGGATGCCCGCGTCCTCCATGGCGGCCTTGTAGCCGCGCAGCCGCTCGGCGGCGGTGTGGATGCGGGGCATGTCGCCGATGAAGCCGATCCTGCGGTGCCCGTGCGCGATGAGGTGCGCCACACCGTCGCGGGCACCGCCGAAGTTGTCGGACACCACCACGTCCGCGTCGATCTGCCCCGCCGGGCGGTCCACGAACACCGTCGCGACGCCCGCCTTCAGCTCGGGCTCCAGGTACCGGTGGTCGTCCCCGGCCGGGATGACCACAAGGCCGTCGACGCGCCGCGCGCACAGCGCCAGCACCAGCTCCTGCTCGCGGTCCGGGTCCTCCGCGCTGGACCCGTTGATCAGCAGCGCGCCGTGCGCCCGGGCCACCTCCTCCACGGCACGGCTGAGCGGCCCGTAGAACGGGTCGGCCAGATCCTCCAGGACGAGGCCGATGCTCGCGGTCCGGCCCTTGCGGAGCACCCGCGCGCTGTCGTTGCGGCGGAAGCCGAGGGCGTCGATGGCCTCCTGGACGCGGCGCTCGGTCTCCGGGGTGACGCCGGGCTCCCCGTTGACGACCCGGGAGACGGTCTTCAGGCCGACCCCGGCCCGGGCCGCGACGTCCTTCATGGTCGGGCGATTGCCGTAGCGGTTCCCGGGGAGGCGGTCTGCGCGGCGGGTCGTGTCGGGCACGATGCGGTGTCCTGTCCTGTCGTCCACGGGAGTGCGTCGGCTCCTGTCGTCCACGGGGGATGTGTCGGTCATGCGTTTGTATGAGGATGTGGCGTCGAGCATAGAGCCTGGACAACGTTGTCAGATGCGGGAGACACTGTCCATCGCACTCTCCGGTCCTCGTCCCCACCTGGGACCGGTCCACGGTGCGCACTTGTGTTCGCCTTTTTTCGCTTTCTTTTTCGTTTTCGGTCCGACGGGGAGATCCGACTCTGATGCACACCGACCTCGTGGCAGCGCTGGACATCGGCGGCACCAAGATCGCCGGCGCGCTGGTGGACGGCGACGGCCGCATCCACGCGCGCGCCCAGCGTGCGACGCCTGCCCGGGAGGACGGCGACACCGTGATGGCGGCCGTCGAGGCCGTACTCGCGGAGCTGACGGCGTCGGCGCTGTGGGGGCGGGTCACGGCCGTCGGGATCGGCAGCGCGGGCCCGGTGGACGCCTCCGCCGGCACGGTCAGTCCGGTGAACGTGCCCGGCTGGCGCGACTACCCGCTGGTCCGGCGGGTCCGGGACGCCGTCGGTGAGCTGCCCGTCGAGCTGATCGGCGACGGGGTGGCCATCACGGCGGCCGAACACTGGCAGGGCGCCGCGCGCGGGCACCACAACGCGCTGTGCATGGTGGTCTCGACGGGTGTCGGTGGCGGCCTGGTGCTGGGCGGTCGGCTGCACCCCGGCCCGACGGGCAACTCCGGCCACATCGGCCACATCAGCGTGGACCTGGACGGCGATCCCTGCCCGTGCGGTGCCCGCGGCTGCGTCGAGCGCATAGCGAGCGGCCCCAACATCGCCCGTCGCGCCCTGGACGCCGGCTGGCGGCCCGGCCCGGACGGCGACACCTCCGCCGCCGCGGTCGCCGCCGCCGCCCGCCTGGGCGACCCGGTCGCGGTCGCCTCCTTCGAACGTGCCGCGCAGGCACTGGCCGCCGGCATCGCCGCCACCGCGACCCTGGTCGAGATCGACATCGCCGTGGTGGGCGGCGGCGTGGCCAAGGCGGGCGACGTCCTTTTCGCGCCCCTGCGCAAGGCCCTGACCGACTACGCGACCCTCTCCTTCGTCCAGCGCCTGGTGGTCGTCCCCGCCCAGATGGGCACGGACGCGGGCCTCGTGGGCGCGGCAGCGGCGGCACTCACCAGGGCGACCGGCGTGCCGGCGGCGCACGTCTGAGCGCCGGCGCGCCTGGGCGACTGCGTGGCCCCTGGTCGGTGCCGGGGTGCCGGGGTGCCGGGGTGCCGGGGTGCCGGGGTGCCGGGGTGCCGGGGTGCCGGGCCGTGGAGCCGGGCTCCGGTGGGCGGCGGCGGTGGCGCACCCGCGGCGCCTGCGCAGCGGGCGAGGTGGTCGGGGCCGGCGTGCCCGAAGAGGCCCCGGCCCGGCGCGTCCTGGGCGTGGGGCGGGCGCGCGTGCACGGCAGGCCGGTGCCGGTCGGACCGACGACTTCCCGGGGCGTACCCGTGACCATGGCGTCGCCCCGTAGTTGAACGGGCATGAAGAAGCGCAGCATGCTCGCCCTCGCCACCCTCGCCACCGGCTTCGCCGTCGCGGCCGTCACCCCGTCCCACGCCGCGCCGAGCGAGCTCCCGCTCGGCCTCGACGTGCAGGACACCGTCAGCACCGTCGAGGACACGGTGGCCACCGACAGCCTGCCCCTGGACGACGACGCCCTGGGACAGCTGGGCTGACGCCCGCCGCACCACCCGCACCCACGGCGCCGGCGCCCCTCTCCCCGGGGGCGTCGGCGCCGCTGTCGTACGCCCTCAACTGGGCCTGGTTTCCGTGGCAGGGTGGAGCGGGCAAGCCACAGGGGGCCAACAGAAGAGGGGGACCTGTGACCGTCGTCTGGATCAACGGCGCGTTCGGTGCGGGGAAGACCACCACCGCACGGGAACTGATCGAACTGATCCCGAACAGCACGCTCTTCGACCCCGAGGTCATCGGCGGGGCACTCGCACACCTGCTGCCGCCCAAACGCCTCGCCGAGGTGGGCGACTTCCAGGACCTGCCGATCTGGCGCCGCCTCGTGATCGACACGGCGGCCGCGATGCTCGCCGAGCTCGGCGGGACCCTCGTGGTCCCGATGACCCTGCTCCGCCAGGAGTACCGGGACGAGATCTTCGGCGGTCTCGCCGCCCGCCGGATCGAGGTCCGGCACGTCCTGCTGGCCCCGGCCGAAACGATCCTGCGGGAGCGGATAGCGCGCCGCGAGATACCGGAGGGCCTGCCCGACGGCGAGATACGCGTGCGGCAGTGGTCGTACGACAACATCGAGCCGTACCGGTCCGCCCTCGCCTCCTGGCTCACGGCCGACGCCCACCCGGTCGACACCGGCACCCTCACCCCGTACGAGGCCGCCGCCCGGGTCGCCGAGGCCGTCGGCACCGGCGCCGTGCCGGCCTGCGAGATCGTGCAGACACCGGAGCCCACCGGTGAGACCGTCGCCGCCGGTGTCCTGCTCTTCGACGAGCGGGACCGCGTGCTGCTCGTCGACCCCACCTACAAACCGGGCTGGGAGTTCCCCGGCGGTGTCGTCGAACCCGGCGAGGCGCCCGCCCGCGCGGGCATGCGCGAGGTCCACGAGGAGACCGGCATCCGCCTCGACGACGTCCCCGCCCTGCTGGTCGTCGACTGGGAACGGCCCGCGCCCCCCGCCTACGGCGGTCTGCGGCTGCTCTTCGACGGCGGACGGCTCGACTCCGCCGACGCCGGCCGGGTGCTGCTCCCCGGCCGGGAACTGCGCGACTGGCGCTTCGTCACCGAGGACGAGGCGGCCGGCCTGCTGCCCCCGGTCCGCTACGAGCGGCTGCGCTGGGCCCTGCGGGCCCGGGAACGCGGAGCCGCCCTCTACCTGGAGGCGGGCACACCCGTCGGCTGACGTCAGACGTCCGCCCCGTAGCCCCGCGCCGACTCCCGCAGTGCCTCCCCGGCCCGGACGGTCACCGGATCCCCGTGACCGACGCGGACCAGCTCCGAGTCGAGGGCCGCCAGCCGCCCGAAGGAGGCGACGGCCCGGTCCCGGTCGGTGTTGAGCACGCCGAGGATCACCCTGCCGTCGACCGGCGACGCGGCGACGGCGTCCCCCGTGAACAGCACGCCGTGCCGCGGGAGGTGCAGTCCGATGCTTCCGTCCGTGTGGCCCGGCGCGTGGACGACGCGCGCCCCGCCGCCGAAGTCCAGAACGTCGCCGTCGGACACCTCGGTCACCCGCGCCGGCCGGTCGAAGCCGCCCTGCGGGAGCAGCCGCAGCGCGTTCTCGTGCAGCGGACGCTCCCAGTCCTCGTACACGGGCGGCGGCCCCGGTACCTCGCCGCGCACGACGGGCGCGTCGACGACACGCCGTACGCGCCCGAAGGAGGCGGCCGACGCGGCGAGGCCCGCACCCGACCCGGCAGGCCCGGCGTCGATCAGCGTCAGGTCGTCGCCGTCGCGCAGAGGTAGGCCTGGCCGACCGGGAAGCGCAGCAGGTGCAGGTGCGGCAGGAGCTCGATGACGTCCATAAGACGACCGTAGGCAGGGCCCCGCGCGGTGGCGAGGCCCCTCTGCCGACGGCAGAACCCGAGCCGCCCCGGCTCAGCCCGCCGCGTAGTTGCGCAGGAACAGCGCCTCCGCCACCGACAGCCGCTCCAGCTCCTCCGGGGACACGCTCTCGTTCACCGCGTGGATCTGCGCCTCCGGCTCGCTGAGGCCGATCAGCAGGATCTCGGCCTCCGGATAGAGCGCCGCCAGGGTGTTGCACAGCGGGATGGAGCCGCCCTGACCGGCGTACTGCATCTCCTCGCCGGGATACGCCACCGCCATCGCGTCCGCCATGGCCTGGTACGCCGGGCTGGTGGTCTCGGCGCGGAACGCCTGGCCCTGGCCGATCTGTTCGACGCCGACCCGGGCGCCCCACGGCGTACGCGCCTCCAGGTGCGCCTGGAGCAGCTTGGTGGCCTCGGCGGCGTCCACGCCCGGCGGCACCCTGAGGCTGACCAGCGCGCGGGCGCCGGCCTGCACCGACGGGGTGGCGCCGACGACCGGCGGGCAGTCGATGCCGAGCACCGTGACGGCCGGCCGGGCCCAGATCCGGTCCGCGACCGAGCCGGAGCCGATCAGCTCCACGCCCTCCAGCACCCGCGCGTCCCGGCGGAACTGCTCCTCGTCGTACGCCAGGCCCTCCCACGCGCTGTCCGCCGCCAGCCCGTCGACGGTCGTGGAGCCGTCCTCGGCGCGCAGCGAGTCCAGTACGCGGATCAGGGCGGCCAGCGCGTCGGGCGCCGCACCGCCGAACTGGCCGGAGTGCAGGTTGCCTTCGAGGGTGTCCACCCGCACGCGCACCAGGGTCATGCCGCGCAGCGTCGAGGTGACCGTCGGCAGGCCGACCCGGAAGTTGCCCGCGTCGCCGATGACGATGGTGTCCGCGGCCAGCAGCTCCGGGTGCGCCTCGGCGTACCGCTCCAGACCGCCCGTGCCCTGCTCCTCCGAACCCTCGGCGATCACCTTGACGTGCACCGGCACGCCGCCGTTCGCCTTGAGAGCGCGCAGCGCCAGCAGGTGCATCAGCACACCGCCCTTGCAGTCGGCCGCGCCGCGCCCGTACCAGCGGCCGTTCCGCTCGGTCAGCTCGAACGGCGGCGTGACCCAGCCGGCTTCGTCCAGCGGCGGCTGCACGTCGTAGTGCGCGTAGAGCAGCACCGTCTTCGCGCCCTCGGGCCCGGGCAGGTACCCGTACACCGACTGCGTGCCGTCCGGTGTGTCGAGCAGGTCCACGTCCTGGAAACCCTCGGCGCGCAGGGCCGACGCTATCCAGTTGGCGGCGCCGACGCTCTCGCCGCGCGGGAACTGGTCGAAGTCCGCCACCGATTTGAAGGCCACCAGCGCGGCGAGCTCCTCCTTCGCGCGGGGCAGCAGGGAGGAGACGGTCTCGGCGACCGGATTCGACGACATGGGCACGCTCCTTGTGGGTGCGACGTTGTACCAAGGAGTACTTGGATTGATGGGCCGATCCTCCCACAGTGGCCTGCGGCGATGGCCGCCGTAGGATGCGGGGGTCAGGTGCGGCATGCGGTTTGATCGGAGCAGTAGACCATCGTGAGCAGCGAGAACTCTTCGGCGGACGACGCGCGTCAGGTCTGGGACGTCGTCGTGGTGGGCGCGGGACCGGCGGGGGCCTCGGCCGCCTACGCGGCGGCGGTCGCGGGGCGCCGCGTGCTGGTGCTGGAGAAGGCGGAGCTGCCCCGCTACAAGACGTGCGGCGGCGGCATCATCGGTCCCTCGCGGGACACCCTCCCACCCGGCTTCGAGCTGCCCTTCCGGGACCGTGTGCACGCGGTGACGTTCTCGAACAACGGACGCTTCGCCCGGACCCGGCGCTCCCGGCAGATGCTGTTCGGGCTGATCAACCGGCCCGAGTTCGACCAGCAGCTCGTCGAGCACGCGCAGAAGGCCGGCGCCGAGGTGCGCACCGGGGTGACGGTGACGCGGGTGGAGCAGCACGGGTCGGCGGTCCCGGACCGGCGCACCGTCGCCGTCGTCCTCCAGGGCGGGGAGACGGTGCTGGCGCGGGCGGTCGTCGGCGCGGACGGCAGCGCCAGCCGGATAGGCGCGCACGTCGGGGTGAAACTAGACCAGGTCGATCTCGGCCTGGAGGCGGAGATCCCGGTGCCGGACACGGTCGCCGAGGACTGGAAGGGACGCGTCCTCATCGACTGGGGGCCGATGCCCGGCAGTTACGGCTGGGTCTTCCCCAAGGGCGACACGCTCACCGTCGGGGTGATCTCGGCGCGGGGTGAGGGCGCGGCGACCAAGCGGTACCTGGAGGACTTCGTCGGCCGGCTCGGGCTCGCCGGGTTCGAGCCGAGCATCTCCTCCGGGCATCTGACGCGCTGCCGCGCGGACGACTCGCCGCTCTCCCGCGGCCGGGTCCTGGTGTGCGGCGACGCCGCCGGCCTCCTGGAGCCGTGGACCCGCGAGGGCATCTCCTTCGCGCTGCGGTCGGGACGGCTCGCGGGGGAGTGGGCGGTGCGGATCTCGGAGGCGCACGACGCGGTGGACGCGCGCAGGCAGGCGCTGAACTACGCCTTCGCCATCAAGGCCGGGCTGGGCGTGGAGATGAGCGTCGGCAAGCGCATGCTGACGGTCTTCGAGCGCCGCCCCGGTCTCTTCCACGCGGCCCTGACCGGGTTCCGCCCGGCCTGGAAGGCGTTCAAGGACATCACGCAGGGATCGACGTCCCTGGGCGAACTGGTCCGCGGCCATCCGCTGGCCCAGCGCGCACTGACGGCAATGGACCGACGCCCCACCGACACCTCGGCGAACGAGGGGGTCGATTCCTGACCCGCCCTGCCTGTGCACCGTCGCCCTCGCACTCCTGGAGGCGCGTCGCCCTGACCCACCCAGGGGCGCGGGGAACTGCGCGCCCAGCCACCACCCACCCGCACCTGCCAACCGGCAGAAGCTCCCGGCCGTACTTCCCCGGGAGTACCCGTGATCACCACGCCGGGCTGACGCCGCCGGAGGCACCCGGCGTCTAGCGTGGCGGCATGGACGGACAGCGCGAGCGCGGGGGCGGACCACCGCAGTGGTGGCGGCACGGCCCCCCGTGGTGGGACCGGCGGGACGACGAGGAGCGCCGCCCCCGTTGGCCCTGGCGTTCCACCGCGCTGATCACCGCGTTCGTGCTGATCGGCTCCAACTTCGCCGCGCACGCCCAGGCGGGGGAGCGGGACCCCCTGGACCCGTTCGCGCGGGCGCTGCTGCTCGCCACCGGTGTCGCCCTGCTGTGGCGGCAGCGCCACCCGGTGCCCGTCGTGTTCGGCACGGCGGCCACCACGCTGTTCTACCTGGGTTCCGGATACCCGTACGGGCCGGTGTTCGTGGCCGTCGCGGTGGCCTGCTTCAGTGCCATCGTCACCGGGCACCGCCGGGCCGCGTGGGCGGCGATGGTCACGCTGTGGGCCGGGCACGCCCTGCTGTCGCACTGGCTCTACCGCTGGCTGCCGCCGTCCGGGGACGCCGCCGCGTCCTGGGGAGAGGAGATCGTGATCGCCACCTGGGTGGTGGCGATCGTGGCGCTGTCGGAGCTGGCCCGGACCCGGCGCGAGCAGTGGGCGCGGGAACGGGCCGAACGGGCCCAGGCGGCGAAACGCCGCGCGGACGAGGAGCGGCTGCGGATCGCCCGTGAGCTGCACGACGTCCTCGCGCACAGCATCTCCGTGATCAACGTGCAGGCGGGCGTCGGACTCGCCCTCCTCGACTCCGACCCGGAGCAGGCGCGCAGCGCGCTCACCACCATCAAGGACCAGAGCAAGGAGGCGCTCGGCGAGGTGCGGCAGGTCCTCGACGCCCTCCGCACCCCCGGAGACGCGCCGCGCGCACCGGCCCCCGGCCTCGACCGGCTGCCCGAACTGGTCGAGCAGGCGGCGAGCGCGGGCCTCACCGTCGAGGTCGAGGGGGAGCCGCCGCGGCTGTCGCCCGGTACCGACCTGGCGGCGTTCCGCATCGTCCAGGAGGCGCTCACCAATGTGGTGCGGCACTCGGGTTCGCGGCACGCGCGCGTGTGCCTCGACCGGGACGGCCGCACGCTGCGGCTGCGCGTCGACGACGACGGGCCGGCGACGGGCGCCGACGCGGGCGGCAGCGGCAACGGGCTGGCCGGGATGCGGGAGCGGGCGGCGGCGCTGGGTGGCACCATCGAGGCGGGCCCGCGCGCCGACGGCGGCTTCCGCGTGCTCGCCGCGCTGCCGATCGACGTGGCGCACACGAAGGAGGAGGACCGGTGATCCGCGTACTGCTCGCCGACGACCAGTCACTGGTACGGGCCGGTTTCCGGGCCCTGCTGGACGCCCAGGCGGACATCGAGGTGGTCGCCGAGGCCGCCGACGGCGAGGAGGCGGTGCGCGTGATCCGCGAACTGCGCCCCGACGTCGTCCTGATGGACATCCGCATGCCCCTGCTCGACGGCCTGGCCGCGACCCGCCGGATCACCGGGGACGACGGCCTGCGGGACGTGAAGGTCGTCATGCTCACCACGTTCGAACTCGACGAGTACGTCTTCGAGGCGATCCGCTCGGGCGCCTCCGGCTTCCTGGTCAAGGACACCGAACCCGAGGAACTCCTGCGCGCCGTGCGGGCGGTGGTGGACGGCGACGCACTGCTGTCGCCGGGGGTGACCCGGCGCCTGATCGCCGAGTTCGCCGCCCGGTCCAAGGAGCCCGCGGCGGCCGGCGAGTTGGCCCGGCTGACCGAGCGGGAACGGGAGGTGATGGCCCTGGTCGGCATCGGCCTGTCCAACGAGGAGATCGCCCGCAGACTGGTCGTCAGCCCGCTCACCGCCAAGACCCACGTCAGCCGCACCATGGTCAAGCTGGGCGCCCGCGACCGCGCCCAACTGGTCGTGCTCGCCTACGAGTCGGGGTTGGTGCGGCCGGGCTGGCTGGGCTGACGCCCGCGTCCGAACCGCACCAGCACACTCACCACCCGCACCAGGAACACCACGACGGCCAGCACCACTCCCACCGCGACGAGCGCGCCCCGCGCACCGGCCGGCAGGCCGAAGAGATACGCCGGCCCCGCCACGGCACCGAACAGCACGGCCGCCGCGAACGCCGCGCTGCACAGCGCGTAGCCGATCTCGACCGTCATGGCGTCCCGCTCGCCCTGCGTACGCCGGCCCCCGTACGTCTCCATGCCGGCAAGTCTGGCAGACCCGGCCGATCCGGCGACCGGTTCCGGCCCGTGTGGGCTCTGCTACGGTGCGCCCATGGCGGGGGACAGGTCCGAACAGGCGCTCGTCGCGCGGTGGCGCGGCATGCTGGCACTGCACGCCCGAACCCAGTGCGAACTCGACCGCGCCCTGCACCAACACAGCCTGTGCGGCAGCGACTTCGAGGTGCTCGACATCCTTGCGGGCTCGCCGGACGCCGAGGGCCCCTGCGGCTACCGCGTGCAGCAGATCTCCGAGCGGGTCCATCTGAGCCAGAGCGCGCTGTCCCGGCTGGTCGCCCGCCTGGAGAAGGACGGCCTCGTCGAACGCTCGCTGTGCGCGGAGGACCGGCGGGGCGTGCGGGTGGCGCTCACCACCGAGGGGCTGGCCCGGCACGGCGAGGCGCTCCCGGTGCAGCGGGCCGTGCTGAACCGGATGCTGGCGCGCTGATCGTCCCCGCGGGCGGCGCGGCTCAGCCCTCCACCGCCGCGCGCCGCGTCGCCACGGCGACGACTACCGCGACCGCCGCGAGCGCCGCCACACTGGTGAGCGCGGCCGGCAGGGAGAACCAGTCCGCCATGAAGCCGATCGCGGGCGGCCCGAGCAGCATGCCGCCGTATCCCAGTGTGGACGCGGTCGCCACCCCGCTCGGCCCGCCCAGCGCGCCGGCCCGTTCGACGGCGACCGGGAAGATGTTGGCGAGACCGAGCCCGGTGATCGCGAAACCGAACAGCGCCGCCCATACCGACGGGGCGAGCGAGCCGAGCAGCATGCCGGCCACGGCGGTGGTGCCGCCCGCCACCACCGTGGTGGTCCGGCCCAGCCGCTCCAGCAGGATCGTGCCCGTCAGCCGGCCGACGGTCATGGCGAGCGCGAAGCAGGAGTAGCCGGCCGCGGCCAGACCCGGCGAGGCGTCCAGGTCCTGCTCCAGGTGCAGGGCGCCCCAGTCGGCCATGGCGCCCTCGCCGTACGCCGTGCACAGGGCGATCAGGCCGAAGGTGATCACGAGGCGGCGGGTACGGCGGTCGAGGCGGGGCGGGGAGCCGTCGTCCCCGGCCGGGCGGTCGGGCGGCGCGGCGGGTTCGCACCGCAGCAGGGCGCGGCCCGCGACGACTGTGACGAGGAGCCCGAGCACGGTGAGGCCGAGCAGGTGCCGCGTGGGGGACAGCGACCCGGCGACCAGCCCGCCGAGCCCGGCGCCGACCATGCCGCCGAGGCTGAACGCCGCGTGGAAGCTCGGCATGATCGGCCGCCGCAGCACGGCCACGAGATCGACGGCGGCGCTGTTGAAGGCGACGTTGATCCCGCCGTACGCGCTGCCGAACACCAGCAGTACGGCGCCCAGGGCGAGCGCCGAGTGGGTGAGCGGGGGCAGCGCGATGCTGAGGCAGAGCAGGACCGCGCAGGCGACGGTGACGGGGTGGCTGCCGTAGCGGCGGACCAGTCGCCCGGTGAGCGTCATGGTGACGACGGCGCCGGCCGAGACCCCGAGCAGGGCCAGCCCCAGGGCGCTGGCGGAGGCGCCGGTCTGCTCCTTGATGGCGGGGATCCGGACCACCCAGCCGGCGAAGACGAAGCCGTCGAGGGCGAAGAAGGCGGTCAGGGCGATGCGCAGGCGGGTGAGATCGTCGCGGGGACCCGGCACGGCGCTGTGCGATCGGGTTTTGTTTATTAGCGGCACAAAGTCAGGCTAGGTGCCGAACGGGGATCGCGGCAAGGCACGGCTCCCGGTCCGCGTCACTTGACGGAGCCGCCGGTGATCCCGGCGGCGATGTACTTCTGGGCGAGGACGAGCAGGATCGCCGCCGGTACCGCGGAGAGCACGGAGGCGGCCATCACCGAGCCCCAGTCGCCGACGTGCGCGCCGATGTACTGGTAGATGCCCAGCGTGACGGGCTTGACCTCGTCGGTCGTGTTCAGGGTCAGCGCGAACATGAAGTCGCTCCACGCGAACAGGAACGCGAACAGCCCCGACGTGATCAGCGAGTTGCGGCTCATCGGCAGCACCACCCGCGCGAACGTCCGCACCGGCCCGGCCCCGTCGATCTGCGCGGCCTCGATCACCTCGCCCGGGATCGACACCATGAAGGAGCGCATCAGCACGATGGAGAACGGGATGCCGAGCGAGGCGTCCGCCAGCATCAGGCCGAAGTAGGAGTTGACCAGGCCCAGGTCGACGTACGAGTTGTAGAGCGCGTTGGCGATGACGATGCCCGGCACCATCTGGGTGATCAGGGTGCCGAACACGATGGTGCGCGAGCCCCGCAGCCCGAACCGCGCGAGCCCGTACGCCGCCGGCGCCGAGACGGCCAGGCAGATGGCGACCGCGCCGAGCGAGACGGCCAGCGAGGTCAGCAGGTGCCCGCCCTGGTCGCCGATCGCCTTGGAGAAGCCGGACAGATCCAGGCCGCCCGGCACCGGGTCGACCTGGAGCAGCCCCGACTCGGGCTGGAGCGCGGTGTTGAGCATCCAGTACAGCGGGAACAGCATCACGCCGAGGACGAGCACGCCGGCGACGGTGGAGCCCCAGCGGCGCCGGGACGCGGTGGGCGTGTGGGTGGCCATCGTCGGTCACTTCCCCTCGGTGCGGTTGGCCCGCAGGTAGAACACCGCGAACACGGCGGAGATCAGGATGAGTACGTTGCCGACCACGGCGCCCGCGCCGAAGTCCAGTTGTACGAAAGAGTTCTGGTACGTCAGCGTGCCCAGCGTCTGGGTGGCGTCGGCCGGGCCGCCGTCGGTGAGGGCGAGGATCAGGTCGAGGATCTTCACCGTCGACATGAAGCCCAGCACCAGCACGACCGTGACGACCGGCCTGAGCACCGGCAGGGTGACGGAACGGAAGGTCCGCCACGCCGACGCGCCGTCCAGGGCGGCCGCCTCGTGCAGCTCCTTCGGGATCTCCTGGAGGCCGCCGTAGAGGATGACCATGTTGAACGGGATGCCGATCCAGATGTTGACCAGGACGACCGACAGCAGGGCAAGCTCCGGGCTGGTCAGCCAGGGGGTGTGACCGCCGGTCCCGAGGGTGTCCAGGAACGAGTTCAGCACGCCCGTGTCCTGGTCGAGGATGCGCCGCCACACGATGCCGGAGACCACCATGGGCACCAGCCAGGGCAGCAGGATCAGCGAACGCAGCACACCGTTCAGCGGGAAGCGGCGGCTGAAGAAGACCGCGAGTGCCAGCCCGATGCAGAACTGCCCGAGCAGCGACCCGGCCGTGAAGACCAGCGTGTGCCAGAGTGCCTTGCCGAACAGCGCGTCCTGGAACACGTCGGACCAGTTGTCGGCCCCGTTGAAGGGCGCCTCACCGGTGAAGAAGGTCTTCGGCGTGTAGTGCTGGAAGCTCATCACGACGTTGCGGACCAGCGGATAGCCGAAGAACAGCAGCATGAAGACGACGGCGGGGGCGACGAACCCCCACTGGGCGAGCCGGCGCCGGCGCCCGGTCCGGGCGGTGACGGTGGACGTGGTCATGGGCCCGTACCTCAGTTCCCGCTCGTGGCCCGCTGCTGGGCGCGCTTCAGGGCGGACTCACTGGACTGGCCGGTCAGGGCCGACTGGAAGGCGCTCTGCAGGGCGAGCGACACACTCGACCAGCCGGCGCCGAGCTTCGCCGTCCGGGACCGGGCGACCGCCACCTGGTCGGCGAGGGAGTCGAGTTCGGGCACCCGTTCGCGCCAGGCGGCGGCGGCCCGGGCGTCGGCCGGGACCATCCAGCTGTTGAGCGCGTAGGTCAGCTGCTCCTTCTCGCTCGACAGACAGGCCACGATCTTCCCGGCCGTCCTCTCCCGCGCCTCGTCACCGGTGTTGGGCACGGTGAGCACGGCGCCGCCGAGCGGGCCCACCGAGTCGTGGCCGGCCTCGGGGACCGGGATCGGCGCGATGCCCCAGTGCAGCGACTTGTCGCTGTTGAGGGTCTCCACCTGCCACGGCCCGTTGATCATCATCGCCGCGTTGCCGGCCATGAACTGGTCGTTGACGTCCGCCTGCGTCCAGTTGACCGTCGACTTCGAGAGCGAACCGTCCGTCAGCAGGCCCTTCCAGTAGTCGAGGGCCTCGACCACCTGCGGACCGTCCAGATCGGTCTCGTCGCCGCCGTTGGACCACATGAACGGCATGAACTGGAAGACGCCGTCCTCCGCACCGCCCGCGCTGAGCGCCAGACCGTACCGCCCGCCCCGGGTGAGCTGCTTCGCGGCCTCCCGCAACTGGGCCCAGGTGGTCGGCACTTGCACGCCCGCCTCGTCGAGGACGTCCTTGTCGTAGAACAGGGCGAGCGTGTTCACGGACCGGGCGGCGCCGTAGTACGTCCCCTGGTACGAGCCGAAGTCGACGATGCCGTCGGGTATGCCGTCGGTACTCAGTCCGAGGGTCCTGAGGTCGACCAGACCGCCCGCGTCGGCGAACGTCGGCATCTCGGACGCGTCGAACTGCACGATGTCCGGCAACGACTTGGACGACGCCATGCGCAGCGCCTTCGTCATCACCTGCGCCGCCGGAACGCTCTGCTGCTCGATGGTGACCCCCAGCCGCTCCCCGCAGCGAGCCATCGCCTCGGCGTCCCAGCGGTGGTAGGACTCGTCGGTCGAGGAATTCATCACGGTGTACACGTCGGCGTCGCGCTGCTGTCCGCAGCCGGCCAGCGCCGCCCCGGCGACCAGCACGGAAGCGGTGGCGAGCGAGGTGAAGCGCTTCGACATGGTGCGGCCCTTGCTGTCGGTACCGTCCGGCTGTCCTGCCGGACCGTTTTGTTTGATGGGATGACTAATACGTCAGGGACCCGCTCCCGCGCTAGACCGAAGCAACCCCGGACTCTTCACTCCGTGCGGTGACGGTGTCGTTGTTTTCGGTGATTCTCCCTGTTCAAAGCGATGTGGTTGGCGTGAACTCCTCGGAACCGGGAGCTGTTCTGTGTACGATCAAAATGCTGTGAGACGGCTTCCGCGCTCCCCATCCGACAGCTCCCGCCCCACCCGAGGAAGATCATGAAGTTCACCGACGGCTTCTGGCTCATCCGTGAGGGTGTGCATCTCTCGTACGCCACCGAGGTACGCGATGTGCGCCCGGAATCGAAGCGCTTCACCGCCCATGCCGCCGTGAAGAAGGTGACGCGGAGGGGGGACACGCTCAACGCGCCGCTCCTCACGGTCGAATGCTTCTCGCCCGCCGAGGGTGTCATCGGCGTCCGCGTCACCCATCACGCCGGAAAGCGCGGGCCGGGCCCCGACTTCGCCCTCGCGGACCCGGCCGACGGCGCCGGCGCGGTGCGCCAGGACGGCACCGTCACCGAGCTGACCAGCGGCCCGCTCACCCTCCGGCTGGACCGCGCCGGCCCCTGGGGCCTGACCTTCCACGACGCGGACGGACGCGAGCTGACCCGGGCGAACGCCAAGGGCACCGCCTTCGCCACCACCGGCGACGGCGCCCACCACATGCTGAGCCGCCTCTCGCTCGGCGTCGGCGAGCAGGTCTACGGCCTGGGCGAACGCTTCACCCCGTTCGTCAAGAACGGCCAGGTCGTCGACATGTGGCAGGCCGACGGCGGCACCAGCAGTGAGCAGGCCTACAAGAACATCCCGTTCTACCTCTCCTCACGCGGCTACGGCGTCTTCGTCAACCACCCCGGCGCGGTCTCCTTCGAGGTCGGCTCCGAGTCCGTCGGCCAGGTGCAGTTCAGCGTCGAGGACCAGACGCTGGAGTACCACGTCGTCGCCGGGCCCACCCCCAAGGACGTCCTCACCCGCTACACCGCCCTCACCGGCCGCCCCGCTCTCCCACCGGCCTGGTCCTTCGGCCTCTGGCTCACCACGTCCTTCACCACGTCGTACGACGAGCGGACCGTGACGTCCTTCGTGGACGGAATGGCCGAGCGCGGCATCCCGCTGACCGTCTTCCACTTCGACTGCTTCTGGATGCGCGAGTACCAGTGGTGCGACTTCCAGTGGGACCCGGACGTCTTCCCCGACCCGGAGGGCATGCTGGCCCGGCTCAAGGCGAAGGGACTGAAGGTCAGCGTCTGGATCAACCCCTACATCGCCCAGAAGTCCCCGCTCTTCGACGAGGCCGCCGCCCTCGGGCACCTGGTCCGCAGGCCGGACGGCGACGTCTGGCAGTGGGACCTGTGGCAGGCCGGGATGGGCCTGGTCGACTTCACCGACCCCGCCGCCCGCGACTGGTTCGCCGGGAAGCTCAAGCCCCTGCTGGACCAGGGTGTGGACTCCTTCAAGACCGACTTCGGCGAGCGCGTGCCCACCGACGTCGTCTGGCACGACGGCTCCGACCCGGAGCGCATGCACAACTACTACACCCATCTCTTCAACCGCACCGTCTTCGAACTCCTGGAAAAGGAGCGCGGCCAGGGCGAGGCGGTCCTCTTCGCCCGCTCGGCGACCGCGGGCGGGCAGCAGTACCCCGTCCACTGGGGCGGCGACTGCTGGTCGTCCTTCGAGGCGATGGCCGAGTCGCTGCGAGGCGGACTGTCGCTCTCCCTGAGCGGCTTCGGCTTCTGGAGCCACGACATCGGGGGCTTCGAGGGCACCCCCGACGCCGCGGTCTTCACACGCTGGCTGGCCTTCGGCCTGCTCTCCTCGCACAGCCGGCTGCACGGCTCGTCGTCGTACCGGGTGCCGTGGGAGTTCGGCGAGGAGGCGGTCGACGTCGCCCGCCGGTTCACCCTCCTCAAGCACCGCCTGATGCCCTACCTGTACGGCGTCGCCGCCGAGGCCCACCGCACCGGCGTGCCGATGATGCGTCCGATGCTCCTGGAGTTCCCGCACGATCCCGGCTGCCGCCCGCTGGACCGCCAGTACATGCTCGGCCCGGACCTCCTGGTCGCCCCGGTCTTCACCGAGGACGGCGAGGTGGAGGTGTACCTCCCCGAGGGCGGCTGGACCCACCTCCTGACCGGCGAGCGCGTCACCGGCCCGGCCTGGCGCACCGAACGGCACGCCTTCGACAGCCTGCCGCTGTACGTCCGCGAGGGCGCCGTCCTGCCGCTGGCCTCCGACGACCGGCGCCCCGACGGCGACTGGCTGGACGCCCCGACCCTGCTGGTCCACCCGCCCGCCGGCGCCGACTACGCGACCGAGGTCACCGTGCCCGACCTGCTGGGCACCCCGGCCGCCACCTTCCGCGTGCGGCGCGACGGCGACGTCCTGCGGGTCACCGCCACCGGCACCGGCCGGCCGTTCACCGTGCGGGTCGCGGGCGGCGGGAGCGCGCGCGGCGACGGCGAGGTGACGGTGCCGCTGGTGTGAGCCCGGACGCCGGGATCCCCGGTCAGCCGGTGGTGAGAGCGGCGAGGGCCGTCAGGAGGCGGTCCACGTCGCCGGCGCTGGTGTAGGGCGCGAGGCCGACGCGGACCGCGCCCTCGTCGCCCAGGCCCAGGTGGCGTGCGGCCTCCAGCGCGTAGAAGGTGCCGGCGGGCGCGTCGACCCCGTGCTCGGCGAGCCGCCGGTACACCTCGGCCGGGCTCAGGCCCGCCACCGTGAACAGCAGGGTGGGTGTGCGCCGCGCGGCGCGCGAGTGGACGGTGACCCCGCCGAGGTCCGCCAGCCCGCGCTCGATCCGCCCGCGCAGCGCGTCCTCGTGCGCCTCCAGGGCGGCGAAGGAGGCGACGAGCCGCTCCCTGCGTCCGCCGTGCGCGTCCGGTTCCAGACCGGCGAGGAAGTCCACCGCGGCACGGGTGCCGGCCAGCAGTTCGTACGGCAGCGTGCCCAGCTCGAACCGCTCGGGGACGGCGTCGCTGGACGGCAGCAGCTTGTCCGGGCGCAGTGTCTCCAGGAACTCGGGCCGCGCCGCCAGCACGCCCAGGTGCGGACCGAGGAACTTGTACGGCGAGCAGACCAGCGTGTCCGCGCCGAGCGCCACCGGGTCGACGACGGCGTGCGAGGCGTAGTGCACCGCGTCGACGTGCAGCAGCGCGCCGACGCCGTGCGTCAGACGGGCGATGGCCGGCAGGTCGGGCATGGTGCCGATCAGGTTGGAGGCGGCCGTCACGGCGACCAGCCTGGTGCGCGGGGAGAGCACGGACTCGATGTGCTCGGGATGCAGTTCCCCGGTGGCCGGGTCGAAGTCGGCCCGGCGCACGCGCGCGCCGACCGCCTCGGCCGCCTGGATCCAGGGGCGGATGTTGGAGTCGTGGTCGAGACGGGTGACGACCACCTCGTCCCCGGGCGCCCACGCCTTGGCGAGCGTCCGGGACAGGTCGTAGGCGAGCTGGGTGGCGCTGCGGCCGAGGACGATCCCCCGCGGCTCGGTGCCCAGCAGGTCGGCCAGGGCGCTCCGGGCGTCCGCGACGATACCGTCCGCGTTGCGCTCGCCCTCGGTCGTCCGGCCCCGGTTGGCCAGCGGGTTGGCCAGCGCCTCGCCGATGGCGTCGATGACCGGCTGCGGGGTCTGGGTGCCGCCCGGCGCGTCGAAACGGGCGGAGCCGGACTTCAGGGCGGGTATCTGCGCGCGGATCGCGTCGACGTCGAGGGCCATGTGCACTCCAACCAACCGAAGGCGGAAACTCCGTCCTCATGATCGCAGCCGGGCCGCGTTCGGAACAGACGGGGCGGTCGGGCGGGGCGGTCGGGCGGGGCCGCAACGCGGGCTCGGATTCCGGGCCGCCCGCCGGCCGGGGAGTGAACGGCGGGCAGCCCGGTCCGTCCGGGTGGGGTCAGGGAGCGAGTACGACCGTCTTGCCGGGCAGCCGCCCGGCGCCGGCGTCCGCGTGCACGGCGGCCAGCTCGGCCACCTGGCGGCGAGCGGCGACGTGCAGCCGGAGCTTGCCCGCGTCCACCTTGGCCACCAGTTCGGCCAGCTGGGCTCCGTCGCTCCGGACCCACAGGCTCGCGCTGCGCACCCCACGGGCGGGATCCTCGGGAATCGGGCCCGCGGTGCTGGCGGCGGCCCCGCCGTCGGCGACGTAGTCCGTCAGCCGCCCCAGCTCCTCCGGGGAGACGCGGACATGGTTCACCACGGCCTGGAACGGACCGCCTACGGCGGCCGGGCCCGCGGCGAGGTCGAGGGGGCCGACGACCCGGTCCGCGCCGTAGCCCCGAAGGCGCTCGGCGTGCGGCGGCGCGTCCACCGCGGTGACCTTCGCACCCGCGTCGACGGCGAGCTGCACCACGAGGCTGCCCACCGCGCCGCCCGCCCCGTTGACCAGGACGGTCTGACCTGGCTTCAGCTCGGCGAGTTCGAATGCCGTCTGCCAGGCCGCCAGACCGGTCAGCGGCAGCGCCGCCGCGTCGGCCAGCTCGCTCGTCCGGGGCGCCGGGGCCAGGGACCCGGCCGGGGCGAGCACGTACTCGGCGGCGCCGCCGGCGGAGTCGAGGGGCAGCATCGCCACGACCCGGTCGCCCACCTCCAGGCCCGTGACGTCCGCGCCGAGTTCGGCGACGGTGCCCGCCACGTCGATCCCCGGCACGTAGGGGAGCGTGATCGGGATCATCTCGGCCAGGACACCGGCGCGAATGTGGTCGTCGACGGGGTTGAACGACGTGGCCGCCACCCGTACCAGCACCTGCCCGGTGCCCGGGACCGGACGGTCGACGTCCTCGTAGCGCAGGACGTCGCTGCTGCCGAACTCGTGGAAACGTATGGCCTTCATGGCACTTCCTCAGGGTGTGTTGACGTCTTCGCCAGGACGGCATCGGCTTCTTCACTTGCCCAAGCAAGTATTTTTACTTGCCTGTGCAAGTTGGAAGCTAACCCATGGGGAGTTTCCCAGGCAAGTGATTCAGGTTGCCCGGGCAAGTATGATGAGGCTCATGGACACCCAGTCACCCTGGCTCGACGACGACCAGCAGGATCTGTGGCAGGCGCTGCGCACGGTCGTCATCGCCCTCCCGGCAGCCCTCGACCGCCAGTTGCAGCGCGACGCGGGCATCTCCAACTTCGAGTACGGGGTGCTGGCCCAGCTGTCCATGGCCGAGGAGGCCACGATGCGGCTCAGCGACCTCGCCCGGGTCAGCGACAGCACCCAGCCCCGCCTGTCGAAGGTGATGGACCGCTTCGAAGCCCGCCACTGGGTCACCCGCCGCCCCGACCCCGGTGACGGTCGGTACACCCTCGCCACCCTGACCGACGCCGGCCGTCAGAAGCTCGTCGAGAGCGCGCCGGCACACGTCGCGCAGGTGAAGCGGCTCGTGTTCGATCCGCTCACCGCCGCTCAGCGCCGCCACCTCGGGGCCGCGCTCACCCGCATCGCCGCGACCGTGCGCCAGGAACTCGAATGAGGCCCGGGGGACCCCTGCCTCAGGACTCCTCCTCCGCCGCCACCTTCTCGCGCCCGCCGGGGTGCCGGTGACGCCAGACCCAGAAGACCGTGCAGGACAACAGGGCCCATCCGCCCAGCACGAGGAACGGGAACACGTGCTGATGGCCCTGGAAGTACACCGCGGTGTGCTGCGCGTTGACCGAGGCGCCCGGCGGCAGCCACTGACCGATCACCCCCAGCGGGGACGGCAGCAGCGGCCATGACACCGCGCCGCCGGACGAGGGATTGCCGAGGAGCACCATCAGCCCCCAGGTCGGCAGCATCGCCCAGCGCCCGAACAGGGTGTTGAACATGGTGAAGACCATGCCGGAGGTGAAAAGGGTGAGCGCCAGGATCAGCCACGACTCGGCGAACGGCAGGTCGAGCGCGTCCAGCAGCCAGTCCACCGTCGCGGCGATGGCGAAGCCGCCGAGCAGCGCGTAGGCCATCGTGAACAGGATGCGCTCGAACGGGATCAGCGACCGCGCGTGCACGCTGAGCTGGATCGCGCCGACGAACCCGATGATCACCGCGGCCAGGGAGATGTAGAAGATGGCCAGCCCGCGAGGGTCGCCCTCCTGGAGCGGGTTGATGTCCCGGACGGTGACCTGGACCCCCGTCTTCCGGCCCACGAGCGGTGCCGCGTCGGACAGGACTTCGGCGACCGAGGCGCCCGACGCGCTGGACAGGTCGAGGACGGCGGTCCGTCCCCCTTCGCGCAACTCGAAGATCGCGAAGACCTCCTGGTCCTCGAGCGCCCCGACCGCCGCGGACCGGGTGTCGTAGGTGTGCACCTTCACCGAGGCGTTCAGCGCCTGCTCCAGGCCGTCCAGAAAGTCCCGGCTGCGGGCCTCGTCGTACGAGCCGACCACCGCTGTGGGGATCGAGCGCGGCGTCGGGTCCGCCATCGAGTAGGTGTACGAGCCCGCGAAGAGACCCGCCGCGGCGGCGAGGATCAGCACCAGCACCGTGGCCGGCCAGAACGGCGACTGCCGGAACGTGGACCAGCGCCGCCCGCGGGTCGGAGGCCTGCCGTGGGCGCCGTGGGACATGTGGGCCATGGTCCGGACGCTTCCACAGCCGGGCCGAAGGGGCACCAGGAGCGCCCTCGCCCGGGGGTGCACGGAGCGTGAGGACCGTGGCCCCGGGCACGCGGGCGCGGGCTTCGGCGGAGCAGGGTCAGACGTGCACGAGGGGCGTGTCCACCAGGTGCTCCGCCACGAACCACGCCTGGAGTTCGTTGGTGCGCACGACCTCGGACACCAGCAGGTCGTTGGTGCCGTCGTCCCCGAGTTCCTGGGTGCGGGCCGCCGCGTCGTGACACTCCGTCAGGATCAGCTCGTGCGCCTCCAGCAGCCGCGACAGCATCGCCGGCACCTCTTCCACGCCGTCCGGGGGACGCGGCACGGTGGTGATCTCGGCGACGTGCCGAGGATCGCCCACCGCCACGCCGCCCAGCGTCTGGACGCGTTCGGCGAGGGTGTCGATCAGTTCGAGCTGTTCGCCCGCGTGCTTGTCCAGCAGCAGGTGCAGTTGGTAGAACGTCGCACCGCGCATCAGCCAGTGGTACTTCTTGTACAGATCGTGCAGGATCCGGGTGTCCGCAAGGACCTTGTTGAGCCGCTGGCCGGAGTAGAGGCGGGTCTCCATGGTCAGCGCCACGGGGAACTGCTTGACGGTGCCGAACTCCTGGATGATCCGGCCCTTCTGGTGCAGCCAGGGCTGGCTGCCGTCGGACCGGTGCTCCACGGACGACGACTTCGGGGAACTCACGCGTGGACTCCTTCCGGAGGGGACTGCGCAGTGGACCGGCACACCGGCGCCGGCTTCGATTGCCCCCCCCCCCCCCCCCCCCCCCCCCCCCCCCCCCCAACCCCCCCCCCCCCCCCCCCCCCACCACAGGGCACTTCAGCGAGCGGGTCGTCGCCGGCTGCGGCGACGTGTGGACCGGATTGAACAAGCTGCCCGGCGCCCCCGGCAACGCCGACTTCGTCCTGGACAACTTCACCGTCACCGACCTGGGACCCACCGATGAGCGGCTCGCCTGCGCCACACTCGGCCTGGCGTCGCAGAACGGCGCCCTGGAGCCGGGACAGCCCAACAAGGTGACGGCCACCTTCACCAACCACGAGGCGAAGGCGGCCAAGGGCGTCGAGGCGACGCTGGACGTGCCAGAGGGCTGGAAGGCCGAGCCGGCCGGCGCGACGTCGTTCGACTCCGTCGCCCCGGGCGAGCAGGCGGCCGCGTCGTGGAACGTCACGCCGCCCGTCGACGCCCCGTACCAGAGCTACTCGCTGAGCGCGAAGACGTCCTACCAGGTGGGCGGCGAGGACAGGTCCGTCGGCCGCGACCTCCTCATCCGTACACTGGCGCCGCCGCCGACCAAGGACACCTGGGTGAGCGACACCGACTGGGTGTCGGCCGAGAACGGCTGGGGCCCCGTGGAGAAGGACATGTCCAACGGCGAGGCCGGTCCGGGCGACGGCCGGCCGATCAGCATCGGCGGCGTTGACTTCGCCAAGGGCCTCGGCATGCACGCACCGGCCGACGTGAAGTACTACGTCGGCGGGAACTGCGAACGGCTGACCGCTCAGGTGGGGGTCGACGACGCCCAGCGGACCGCGGGCTCGGTGAAGTTCAGCGTCCTCGCGGACGGCAAGAAGGTGGCCGAGTCCCCGGTGCTCAAGGCCGCGGACAGCGCGTACGAGCTGAACGCCGACATCTCCGGCGCGAAGTACGTCCAGCTCGTCGTCTCCGACGGTGGCGACGGTGTAGGCAACGACCACGCCAGCTACGGCGGGGCCAAGTGGCTCTGCGGCTGACCGTCTGACACACCCACCGGGCCCCGCACCGCGGCACGACGCTGTGAGTCCATGAGGGAGTCCCGACTTCGCCCCGTCGATCACCCGATCGGCGGGGCGAAGGGCTGCAATGGGGCTGGGTTGCCTGCTCCTTGGCATTGATGCAGGGCCCCACACACGTCCTGGGTCCTGAGCCGTCGGCCGGCCTCGTTCCGTCTGGCGCGGCCCCTGAAATCCGGCAGTGCCGAGAAGTCGAAGCCCGCATCGTCGAGGTCCAGCTCCGAGGGCGCTTGAAGTGCCGCGAACTGCTGGTCGGTCAAACAGGGCCCTGGCTCGTACCGACAGCGTCCAGCGGTGAGCGAGGGGCCCGGTGGCGTGCGTCCGCTCAGCCCGCGCCCTGGTACCGCTTCAGGCCGGCGCGCCAGACCAGCCGGGCCGCCAGCGCGGTTCCCGCGCCGCCGAGAACGAACAGCACGACTCGCCCCGCGCGTTCCAACCCGTCGCTCTCCAACGCCAGGGCCGGGTAGTAGCTGAGAAGACCGAAGGGAAGAACGAAGGTGAAGGTGAACCGCACGGCGGAGTCGTAGAGCGTGAGCGGGAACTTGGCCATCTCGGCGGTGTTCCCCACCAGCAGCGAGATGTTGTTGTGCTCCGCTCCGTCCCAGAACACCAGGCTGTTGGTGGCCAGATTCAGCGAGCCCACGACCACCACGCCGTTGAGCACGGCGACGACGAGCACGGCGACCGAGGCAGCGGTCACGGGCAGCGCGCCGTGCCGGGCCGCGAGGACCAGCAGGGTCAGCCCGAGGGCGACGTCCCCGGCGCCCGCCGGGTTCGCCCGTAGCGTGCACAGTTGGAGCAGCGGGGAGACCGGACGGGTGAGCAGTTGGTCGAACTCGCCCTTGACGACCAGATGGCGCAGCTCCCACATGCCGTCGAGGAACATCACGCACAGTCCGCCCGGGACGATCGCCAGCGCGTAGGTGACGGACAGCTGCCAGATCGTCCAGCCGGCGATGTCGGGCACCTGGCGCAGGATGAGCCACACGGCGCCGAATCCGGCGCAGTGCAGGCACAGCGCGCCCAGGACGCCGACGACGAAGTCCGCCCTGTACTCCAGTTGGGCCTGCATCCTGAGCCGGTACAGCCGGGCGGCCGAGGCCAGGTACCGGGCGCCGGGGCTCGTCATGCCTGTCATCCTCCGTTGACCGTGAGGTGGTGGCGCGCCGTGCGCCACAGCACGACCGTCAGGGCCCCGAGGGCCGCGACCCAGCCCGCCTGCCGTACGAGGGCGAGAAGGGCCTCGTCGCCGGAGATCCTGCCCAGGTAGATCTGGACGGGCGTGGAGACGATCGCGCTGAACGGTAGCCACTCGGCGACCGTGCGCAGCGGTCCCGGGAAGAGGGCGAGGGGCACCATGGTGCCCGCAAGGAAGGTGGTGACGGCCTGGCGCGCCAGGATCAGGCCGTAGGCGCTCTCGGTCCAGAAGCAGAGCAGGCTGGTGAGGAAGCAGAGCATCAGGTTCACCGCGACGCCGGCCACCGCGGTGGCGAGGAAGAGGAGCGCCGCTGTCACCGATGCCGGGGGCAGCACGTGCAGGACCGCGCCGCCGACAGCCAGGGCACCGGCGAGGGCGCCCACGGCCTCCGGTGTGCCGCTACCGAGTGCGCGGACCAGCTGCATGGCCGGATAGTTCACCGGGCGGACGAGGTCGACGGCGACCTGTCCGGAGCGGATGTCCCGGTGCATCTGCATCTCGGCACGGAACGACACGAGTTGGCCGAGCACGTAGGAGAGCAGCACGTAGGTGCGCATCTGCTCCCACGAGTAACCGCCGATGCCGGGGCTGTCGGCGAAGACCGAGCGCCACAGGTAGTAGAGGACGGCGGCCCAGACGGCGTTGCCCGCGAGGTCGATCAGGGCCGCCCGGCGGTGGGCCATGACCTGCTGGAGGGAGGTGAGGTAGAGGGCTGCGTACGGGGTGCGGACGGCGGGGCGGACGGAGTGGCCGGGGGCGACGGCGTCAGCCGACGGCATGGGCGCCCTCGTACAGGTCCCTGATGATCTCCTCGATGCCCGGTGTGCCCACGTGTATGTCGTCGAGGGGGAGGTCGGTGAGTGCGTACGAGATGACGTCGGCGGTGGCGAGGGAGGTCTGGTCGTAGCTGATCAGGAGGGTGTGGGCGTCGTGCTGGGCGATGACGGCCCGGTCGCCGTAGCGGGCCTCGAAGCGTGCTCCGCCCGACGACGACAGGCGCTCGCGGCTGCGCACGGTGACGGTGCGGCCCGTCCCGTAGGTGGCGAGCATCGTGGAGACGGGCATGTCCAGCAGGATCCTCGCCCGGTCGATCAGCACGATACGGCCGCACAGGGACTCCACGTCGCCGAGGTCGTGCGACGTGAGCACGACGGTGACACCCCGTTCCCGGTTGAGGGTGCCGAGGAACTCCCTCAGCCGCGCCTTGACCGAGACGTCGAGACCGATCGTGGGCTCGTCGAGGAACAGGACCGGCGGGGCGTGCAGCAGCGCGGCGGCGACGTCGCACGTGACCCGCTGGCCGAGCGACAGCTGGCGCACGGGCCGCTCCAGCAGTTCCTCGATGCCCAGGAGCGCGACCAGTTCGTCCAGGCGGCGCGTGAAGTCCCGTTGCGGTACGAGGTAGATGTCCGCGAGCAGCCGGAAGGACTCCCGCACGGGCAGATCCCACCACAGCTGGGTGCGCTGCCCGAAGACGACGCCGATGTTCCGGGCGTTGGCGGTGCGGTCCGCGTAGGGGACGACACCGGCCACGCTCAGGTCGCCGGACGTCGGCGTCAGCACGCCGGTGAGCATTTTGACGGTCGTGGACTTCCCGGCGCCGTTCGGTCCGACGTACGCCACGCTCTCGCCCGGCGCGACGCGCAGGTCGATGGCGTCGACGGCGGTCCGCTCCTCCCACTCGCCCCGCAGCAGATGACGGACCGCCCCGCGCAGGCCCGGCCGCTTCCTCGCGGTGCGGAACCGCTTCGTGAGGGCGCGGGCCACGATGATGTCGTCCGTCATGGATCAGCTCACGGCGCCGAAGTCCGTGCTGATGTCCTCGCCCCTCAGGGTGCGCGCACGGTAGGAGAGGTCGAAGATGGCGTGTGGCGTGCCCGTGGCCAGTTCGGCGTCGACGTCCTCCCCGGCGAGGATGCGCTCCGCCAGCTTCTGGGAGGCGGCGTCGTAGACCTCGGGGTGGTGGGCCACGAGGGTGGCGCGCAGGACGAGGTCGTGGCCGCGATGCCGGGCGAACATACCGTCGGTGCTGGTGCGGTAGTGGAGCAGCGGTTCGGCGACCCGTGTCATATGGCAGCCGTGCTTGCCCAGGGCGATCCAGAAGTTCCAGTCCTCGTAGGCTGGCATGCCCTCGTCGTAGCCGCCCGCGCGCTGCCATGCCGTGCGGCGGAACAGGGCGCAGTACGGCGCCTGGTTCACCGAGGTCGAGGCGTCGAAGTCGTACGCCGGGTACTCCCAGATCCGTTGCTCCACGCCGAAGGACTGCAGGAAGGGCCGGGCAACGTCGGCGGACGGGTCGCTCTCCAGCGCCGCCGACAGCTTCTCCAGCGCGGTGGGGGCGAAGTGATCGTCGGCGTCTAGGCAGGTGATGTACTTTCCGCGGGCCACGGATATGCCGAGGTTGCGGGCCCGGCCCAAGCCGCCGTTGCGGGCGAAGAGCAGGGTCACCCTGCGGTCGGGGTGGGCGTCGGCGAAGGTCTGGGCGACCTGGCGCGAGGAGTCGGTGCTGCCGTCGTCGACGACGATCAGCTCCCAGTCGCCCTGGGTCTGGACCAGGACGCTGTCCAGGGCCCGGGGCAGGACGGTCGCGTAGTCGTAGGAGGTCACGACCACCGAGACGAGGGGGTCGGCGGATGAAGGGTGCATGTGGGCTTCCAGGCTGCGTCGGTGACGTCACGTCGGTTTCGGGTCATGCAGAACTGATAGCAGTATGCATGAACCTGATTGAACATGGCTGAACCCGATGAGTTTTGTGCAGTTTTCCGCGTGCGACGCTATCGTTTCGGTCATGGGGAACAACAGGTTCGACGCAGCAGCGGGCAGCGGCACGGCGGTGCCCGAACTTGGCGCCGCCGACATCAAGCAGTTCGACGAGGACGGTTATCTCGTCCTACCCGGCTTTCTCCCGGCCCCGCTCGTGGAGCGCACCAAGGCGGAGGTCGACCACTGGGTCGACTCGGGCCTGCGGGAGCGGTCGATAGCCTCGGCCGTCTCCCCCGAGGCACACGGCATACCACCCCTGATGGAGCTGGAGATGGAGGCACACGGCCGGCTGCTGGTCCATCCGCCGCTGCTTGCCGTACTCGCGCAGCTGCTCGGGCCGGCCTTCGCCTTCCATCATCTGCACAGCGACCGGCGCCCGCCGGGCTCCCCGGGCAAGGACTGGCACCACGACTACGAGCAGGAGCCGCAGGGGGAGCGCACCCATGTCATGGTCCACGCCCTGCACTACCTCGGCGGGCTGAACGCCTCCGTGGGCGGGCTCGCACTCCTGCCGGGCTCGCACCGGCAGACGGCCGAGAAGACGGCACGCGCGCATCTCGGCACGGTCGAGGTGCCCGGCGAGGTGTTCATCGGGGAACTGCAGCCCGGATCAACGGTGCTGATCCACTCCGCGCTGTTCCACACCCGGCGCGCGGCACCCCGGGGCGAGTCACGCGAGCGCTACATGGTGGACAGTTCGTACGTCCAGGGCGGCGTGCGCTGGCCCCCGGCCAAGCCGTACTGGCGCCACATGCTGGGGCGGGCACGGGAGCTCGGGCTGGCGGGCGACCGGTGGCCGGACCTCTTCGCCGAGCACCACTTCACGGAGTACCGGCCCGCCGGACCCGCGTCCGGGGCCCGGCAGGGCCCGGAAGCCGGGGCCTAACCGCGGCCGACGTACGGCATCGCGCTGGGCATCACGGTGACCGACTGGATGTTCACGTCCACGGGTAGGCCGGCCATCGTCAGGACCACGTCGACGACGTGGCGCATGTCCATGGTCGGCTCGACCCGGAGGCCGCCGTCGGCCTGGCGGACGGCGGGCTGCGGCCGGTCGGCGGGGGTCACGTTGCCGATGTCGATCTGGCCGCAGGCGATGCCGTGGCGGCGGCCGTCGAGGGACAGTGAGCGGGTCATGCCGGCGACGGCGTGCTTGGCGGCGGTGAAGGCGATCGAGTCCGGGCGCGGCACATGGGCCGAGGGGGCGCCGTTGTTGATGATCCGGCCGCCGCGCGGGGTCTGCTTCTTCATCATCCGGAAGGCCTCCCGCGAACACAGGAAGGTGCCGGTCGCTATCGAGTCCATCACCCGGTGCCAGTCTTCGGCCGAGACATCCTCCGTGGGGGTGTACGGCATGGTGTCGGCGGCGTTGTTGAAGAGCAGGTCGATCCGCCCGAAGCGCTCGCCTACGGCGGCGAACAGGTGGACGACGGCCTGTGAGTCGGTGATGTCCGCGGGCAGCGGAACGGCCTGGTCCGCACGCTCGCCCGCCAGCCGCGCGGTCTCCTCCAGCGCGGCCCGCCGGCGACCGACCAGCCCCACCGTCCAGCCCGCGGCGATCAGTCCGAGGGCGGTGGCACGCCCGATTCCGCTGCCGCCGCCGGTGATGACGGCCACCTTCTCGACCATGTGTTTTCGCTCCTTCTCGACGCACTCGGATCTGCTGGCCCGGAATCTCCAGTCCCGGATCCGGGCATGAAGTCTGACTTTCGCCCGTAACGGTGTCAACGCCTAAAAAAACACAAAGCAGGAGAAAATGATGGACCATCACAAGAGTCGCGAACTGTTCGAGCGGGCGCAGCAGTCGCTGGCGGGCGGGACCAGTTCCTCGTCCCGCATCACGACGACGGGTACGGAGCCCCACCCGCTCTACATGGAGAGCGGCTCCGGGGCTCACATCCGAGATGTCGACGGCAACACCTACGTCGACTATCTGCTCTCGTACGGAAGCGCCGTGCTCGGGCACGCCAACCCGCTGCTGACCGAGGCCCTGTCCGCGGTGCTCGCGAGCGGCACGATGTTCGGCACCTGCAACGTTCCGGAGGTCGAACTGGCCGAGCGGATCTGCGCGTCGGTGCCCTGCGCCGACCTCGTGCGCTACGCCAACTCCGGCTCCGAAGCAGTCCAGGGCGCCGTGCGGGCGGCACGGGGCTTCACCGGCCGCTCGGTCGTCGTCAAGTTCGAGGGCCACTACCACGGCTGGACCGACACGCTCGCGGTGTCCGCCAAGGCGCCCGAGGCCGAGGTCGGCCCATACCACTCGCCCGCCGTCCGGCCGCACTCGCGGGGCATTCCGCAGGGCGTGCTCGACGACGTCCTGGTCTGCCCCTGGAACGACGTCGACGTGCTGCGCTCCGTCCTCGACGCGCACCGCGGCCGGATCGCCGCCGTGATCTGCGAGCCGATCGTCGCCAACAACGCCTGCACCATGCCGCTTCCCGGCTTCCTCGAAACGCTGCGCGAGGAGTGCACCGACCGGGACATCGTGCTGATCTTCGACGAGGTCTGCACCGGCTTCCGCACCGGTCCGGGCGGGGCGCAGGCGCTCTTCGGCGTGGTGCCCGACCTCGCGGTCTACTCGAAGGCGCTCGGCGGCGGGATACCGCTGTCAGCCTTCGCCGGCCGCCGGGACATCATGGAACAGGTGGGCGACAACCGGATCAAGCACGGCGGCACGTACAACGGGTCGCCGCTGTGCGCGACCGCCGCGCTCGTGACGGTGGACCGGCTGTCCGATCCCGCGGTGCAGCGGAGTATCGACGAGGCCGGCCGACGCGTGATGGAGGCCATCCGCAGGGCCTCCCGCGACCACGGCATTCCCTGCGCCGTGCAGGGGGTCGGCGCGATGTTCCAGGTCGTCTTCTCGGCCGACGGCTCCCCCACCCGCCACTACCGCGACCTGTTCGCGGCCGATCTGGCGCGCTACCAGCTGTTCCGCCACGAACTGCTGCGCCGCGGGATCCACGTCAACGTCTACGGCCTGGCCTGTTGGTTCGTCTCGGCGGCACTCAACGAGGACGACATCGACCGCACCTGCACCGCGGTGTACGAGGCCTTCGCGGCGCTGTGAGCCAGGAGGGCCGGTCAATCCTGACGGTGGGGGACGTCCACGCCGTTGGGTGCGTGGCGCACCCGTAAGCGTCGCCGAAGGTGCGCATTTGCGTGGAACTGTAGAAAATAGGGGTTATGGAATCATTATGATGCAAACAATTGACTCGTTCGCGCAGCCCTCCCCTGCCTCACTCCGGCTTCCAAGGAGTTCACGCATGCCTGACCGTGACAACGAGTGTGTGATCGCCCTGGACGTGGGAGGCACCGGTATGAAGGGGGCACTCCTGGACTGTCGCCTGCAGCCGCTACTCACCCAGCGCCGACCGACACATAGGGCCGCCGGACCCGAAGCGGTGGTCGCACACATGGCAGCCGCACTGGAGTCGCTCGCCAAGCAGGCGTCGGCCATGGGGCTCACCGCTCTGCGGGCGGGGGTCGTCGTACCCGGCATCGTGGACGAAGACAGCGCCCGCGCCGTCTACTCGGGCAACATCGGTTGGCGCGACCTGCCGCTCGGCGCCATCCTCGAACAACGCACGGGCATCCCCGTGACATTGGGGCACGACGTACGTGCCGGCGCTCACGCCGAGCGAGTCCTCGGTGCCGCTCGCGCTGCTCGGGATGTGCTTTTCGTCCCCATCGGAACCGGCGTCTCCGCGGCAGTCATCAGCGACGGTAGACCCCTGAGGGGCGGGGGCTTCGCCGGGGAACTCGGGCACATCGTTGTCGATGCCAACGGTGCCGAGTGCGTGTGTGGTGGCCGCGGGTGTGTGGAGACGGTGGCGACCGCAGCGGCCATAGCCACCGCGTTCACTGTCCGGTCCGGCCGCCCTGTCGAGGGTGCCGACGAGGTGGCGGCCCTCGTGGCACAGCGAGACCCCCACGCACTCACGGTCTGGAACCGGGCAGTCGACGCCTTGGTGACGGCTTTCACGACCGCGGTGACGCTGCTGGCCCCGGGGCTGATCGTGGTGGGCGGTGGCCTCGCAGAAGCGGGCGACCTCCTCCTGGACCCGATCCGGACCCGCCTGGCCGAACGGCTGACCTTCCAAAGACGTCCACGCCTCGTGCGCGCGGAACTGGGTGACCAAGCCGGGTGTCTTGGGGCCGGACTACTTGCCTGGGAGCACATGATCGAGCCAACAGACGACACAGGTGAATCCGCGTTCCCCGCCACGCGTTCACGGTCATGGACGGCAAGGGCCACGCGAGATGAACCCCGGCCGTCGCGGTGACGTGAGGGTCATACGAGGCTGGAAGCGGAGTGACGACCGTGCCAGGGACCCTGAACTTCGGTTCCTCTGGAAGGAGGTGATGGCACCCCGGGCGTGCAGCATCTCGCTCAGCCCTCGGCGTACCGGAGGAGGAGACGGTTGCTGTGGTGGCGGCCGGACCGACCGGCGAACGGCAGGCCTTCCTCCTTCCGCACACGCAGCCGGCTCGGTGTGCTGTCAGTGAGGCGGGCGCGTTACACGCACAAGACTTCGATCCCTCGGCTCGAAATCTCTTCGACGAGCTCCGTGGGAGCCTCCTTGTCCGTCACGAGAACCGAGACGGTGCTCATCTCGCAGACCAGGGCGAAGGCCCGGCGACCCAGCTTGGACGAGTCGGCCACGAGGACAACCTTGCTCGCGCAATCGGCCAGGGCGCGGTTGGCACCGGCCTCCGACTCGTCGTGAGTGGCTGCTCCCAAGCGCGGGTGAACGGCATCCACGCCCAGGATCGTGTAGTCCAGCGCCAAGCCATGGAGGACGGAATTGACCAGCGGGCCGACGAGTTCGTAGGAGTTCGGCCGGGCCACTCCGCCAGTGACGACGATCTTCACATGCGGACGGACTGCCAACTCGTTCGCGATGTTGATTGCGTTGGTTACAACGGTCAGTGTGGTACCGCCGCTCTCGTCGCCGGAGTCCGGTCGTACAGCCAGTTCCCGAGCCACCTCCGATGCCGTCGTACCCCCGTTGATGCCCACGGTGGAGCCTGACGGGATCAGCGCGGCGGCCGCCTTGGCGATGCGCAGCTTCTCATCCGCTTTTCGGGCCACCTTGTATCGCAGCGGCAGGTCATAGGCCACAGAGCTGACCACCGCACCGCCTCGCGTACGCGTCAGCAGGTTCTGCCGGGCCAGCTCGTCCAGGTCCCGCCGGATCGTGGCAGCAGAACATCCCAACCGCTCAGCAGCGTCGAGTACGTCGACGTGACCCTCGTTGCTGAGCATCTCCAGCAGCTGAGTCCATCGGGAATGTGCCGCCACCTGTTCCTCCTCGCTTTTGCCGAGCAGTCTACGCGCACGGATTTTTTGCGCGCAGAGCCTCGTCAACGCGTGGCCCTTGTGCGTTCTGGCGCATGAATTCCGGACCGGACGGACCGGAGAACGATTCCTCCGTTCTCCATCTCCGCGGACGCGGTGGCAAAGCGAGCCGGTCGAGTGGCAGCACGTGGTCGGGGCCCGGACTGCTCGTTCGTCCCCCGACCACGTGTCGTAGGCCGCGGCCGGGATGACGCCGTGTCGGGCGAACCTGCCGGTCGCGTCGGCACGCACTGTGCTGAGTGTCTTGCCGTCGATGTGGATGTCGACGTAGCCGGCGCGAAACCGGCCGGCTTCAGCGGAACCCACGTGCCCGCCTTCACCTGGTCCGCTATCTAGAGCTCCGGAGCGGCGGAGGTCCGGTCCTGGGCGTGCGTGTCGGCCGCCCGGACGCGGACGGACACCGGCATGGCCGGCTCGCGCAGCTACCGCATCCCGGCGTTGCTGACCCTCGAGTCGGGTGTGGTCATCGTCGGCGCCGACCAGCGTGTCAGCATCGCCAACGACAGCCCCAACGACATCAACTTCGTCGTGCGGCGCAGCCTCGACGGCGGCCGCAGCTGGGAGCCTGTACGTACTATCCTCCGTTACCCGGGCAGCGGCTGTCTCGGAGCGTCCGTGATCGACTCCGTGATCGTCCAGGACCGGGACAGCGGCCGGGTGATCGTGCTGATCGATCAGTCCCCGGCGGGTACGGACAGCCCAACGCACAGGCGGGCACCGGGTACGACGACCGCGGGCGGATGATCCTCACCAACCGGGACGGCGCCGTGTCGTCCATGAGTCGAGCCATCCGCCGATGTCCATTGGGCCGTTCGGGTTCGGGCCGCCGGGGGCCGGCCTCGACGAGCACGAGCGCGCGGACGAGCCCGGGATGTGGGGCGGCGGTGAGCATGGCCGTGTGCCCGCCCAGCGACTGGCCGACCAGGACGGGCCGCGGCAGCGCCAGCTGATCGACAACGGCGATGACGTCGGCGACGTAGGCGCCCGGGAGACGTCCCGCGGGTGGCGCTCGCTGTCGCCATGCCCGCGGTGGTCGACCGCGACGACGCGGTACCGGGAGCTCAAGCTTCGTGCCAGCACGTCCCATTCCTGCCGCCCGCCCCACGTCGGGATCCGGGTGCGGAGGCGCGGCAGGCGGTTTCCGCCATGGCGCCACACGCCCTTTTGATTTCAGGATGCGATTCGCAGCGAGCAGACCAGGCTGGCAGGATCGAAGAGGTGTCCTTGGATGGGGTCGGTGCTGCCTGTCCGTCCAGAACTCGTTCTGGTCCGGTCACCTTTGTGCCCGTTGACCCGTCGACCCGCCGGCTTCGGGCGCTCCTCCGTGGCGAAGCCCATCCGCACCTTCGCGGACGCGCTGCCGTCGGCGGGGACGGTCGGCGTGCCCGCGAGGCCGCCGTCGGACAGGCGAACCGCGAGGCCCGGAGTGTGGAGCAGTCGGGGAGTGCGCCGAGCGTCGGCCGCTGGGACGAGCCGGGCACGCGTGGGGTTCTACGTGGGGTTTCTCCCGCCGCTGCTCCAGCAGGCTGGTAGCCGCGGCAACCACCTCTCACGCTTGCCCCTGTACGAGCGGCGCCGGCGCGGAACCCGGTGCCGGTGTGCAGCACCGGTGGCTGCACACCGGGCGAGCCGATCAGCTGCGGTCCCCGGAGCCTCCCGCGGTCGGCTGCCGCCCCGCCGGGGTGTCGCCGGCCACTGCCGCAGCAGCGAGCGGTTCCGGTGCCGTCCGGCTCTCGTCCGACCCGCCGTCGGCCGCCAGGTGATCGCGCGGTGCGTCCGGGTTGATCACGCGGTTGAGACGGGCCGGGACATCGAAGCCGACCAGAAGCACCACCAGGATCGTGCCGGCGAAGGTCAGCACGGCCAGTGACGTGCCCAGGGACTTGCCTTCGGCGAGCTGGGCGCCCAGGACGGGTGCCACCGCGCCGCCGAGTGCGCCGACGTTGTAGGTGAACCCGAGCCCCGAGCCGCGGCTCTCGGTGGGGAAGTGGCCGCCGATGTAGCGCGGCAGCAGCCCGGAGATGCCGAAACTCAGCGCCTGCAGGGCGAAGATCAGCACGCCCATCAGGAACAGGTTGTCCTGGGTCGCGAACACCGGGAAGATGAACGCCAGCGAGGCGATCAGCGTGAAGGCGTACGCCTTGCGGGTGCCGATCCAGTCGCCCACGAAGCCCGCCAGGACACAGCCGGCGGCCGTGCCGAAGCCCGCGAAGTACAGGACGTTGGTGACCTGGTCGGGGGAGTAGCCCAGATCGCTCTTGAGATACGTGGGCAGCAGCGCCTGGATCGGCCAGGTGTACAGGAACGCCACGAAGACGGTGACGATCAGGGACAGGTACAGGAGCCAGCCCTTGCGGCCGCCGAGCTGCACGGCCAACGCGACCAGGCACGCGCCGGCGAGCACCGAGAGCAGGGGGACGGCGTCGGCGCCGATCGGTGTGAACACCCCGAACAGGGTGATCGTGCCCAGCACGACCAGGGCCGTGTTGACCGTGGCCAGGGTGCGGGTGGCGAACAGCGGCCGGAAGGGGTTGGGGCGCTCCTTCTGCTCGCCGACGGAGGCGCTCCACTCCTCCGCCTCGGGCAGCGCACGGCGCACCCACAGGGCGACGATCACCGGAAGGATGCCGAGGTAGAACATCCAGCGCCAGCCCAGGCTCGGCACGACCCACTTGTAGGCCTCGGCCGCGAGCACCGAGCCGATCGAGAATCCGGAGATCAGGAAGCCGGAGGCGCGATTGCGGAGCCGTGCCGGCCAGCTCTCCAGGACGTATGTCGCACTCGCGCTGTACTCACCGGCCATGCCCATGCCGATGAGCAGCCGGGCGGTGAACATGCTCGTGTAGTCCCACGCGAAGCCGCACACGAAGGTGCCGACGGAGTACAGCAGGATGCTCGCCACCATGGACGCCTTGCGCCCGAAGCGGTCTCCCATCGCACCGAGCACCGCGCCGCCCAGCCAGCGGGTGATGAACGCGCCGGAGATCAGACTGGCGGCCTCGACCGTGCTCAGGCCGAACTCGTCACTGATCTCGGTGAGGACCAGTGTGATGAGAACGAAGTCGAATCCGTCCAGGACGTAGCCGATCCAGGCGGCGAAGAACGACTTCCATTGCGTGCGGCTCACTTCCCGGTACCAGGGGAGAGTCGACTTGGGCTTGCTTGTCACGGTGTCTCCAGGTTGCACTCTTCATCGAGTGCGCGGCTCGGTGGGGCGTTGCCCCAGGCGGTCGGAGGTGGCGGTACTCAGGCCGCCTGCGGGTCGGTCGGGCCCTGCCGCAGTGTGGCGGAGAAGCGGGCGGCGATCGCTCCGGGCGCGGTGATCGCGGTGCCCACGACGACGGCGTGTGCCCCGGCGGTGAGCGCTGCGGCAGCCTCCTCGGGGGAGCCGATACGGCCCTCCGCGACCACGGGCACGTCCAGGGCCCGGGCCAGTGCGGCGACCAGCTCCAGGTCGGGGCCGTCCTGGTGCGGGGAGTCGGGCGTATAGCCGGACAGAGTAGTGGATACGTAGTCGGCGCCGGCCGCCTGCGCCGCGCGGCCCTCGTCCAGGGTGGCCACGTCGGCCATGACCAGCGCGCCCGCCGCGTGCACGGCCGTCACGGTGTCGGCGAAGGACGCGCCGTCCGGGCGGGGACGCAGGGTGGCGTCGACGGCCACGATCCGGGCGCCGGCGTCCGCGATGGCCACCGCGTGACCGGCGGTCGGGGTGATGTGGACGCCGGTGTCGCCGTCCTTCCACAGCCCGATGACCGGGGTGTCGGGCAGATCCCGCACGAGGGCCGCGACCACATCGGCGCCGTTGGCGCGGATGGCCGCAGCACCGCCCTCGGCGACAGCGGCTCGTGCCATGCGTACCAGGGTGTCGGTGTCGCGCAGCGGGCTGCCCGTCGGGGCCTGGCAGGAGACGATCAGACGGCCGTGCGGTGCGAAGGCGAGGCGGTCGTGGGAGTCGGTCGTCATGAGGCGTGCTCCTCGGCCGGCGCGGCGGCGGCCACGGGTATGGGCAGGGGTGTTGCGGCGGCCGGTGGCCGGTGCAGCGGCGCGATGTCGGCCAGGGCGGCCGCACCGAGCAGCGCGGTGTCCGAGCCGGCGCGCGGAGGACGCGGCACGAGACCGCTCAGGGGAGCCATCCGCTCGGCGGCGAACGCCGCGCGCAGCGGCACCCAGTAGCGCTCGCCGATACCGGCCACGCCTCCGCCGACGACAACGGCATCGGGCCCGAACGCGTTGGCGAGGCCACCCAGGACCCGGCCCGCGGCTCGGGCCCCGGTCTCGATGGCCTCGGCCGCGAACGCGTCGCCCGACTCGGCACGGCGGACCACGGTCTCCAGCCGGTCGGCGCCGCGCCCGGAACGCCGCTCGTACAGGGCCGTGATCCCCGGGCCGGCGGCGACGGCCTCCAGGTGGCCGATGGCGCCGCAGGTGCACAGCAGCCCGTCGGCCTCGGGTACCGGAAGATGCCCCAGGTGCCCGGCGATCCCCGTGTGACCGTGCAGCATGCGCCCCTCGACGGCGACCGCGCCACCCACGCCGGTGCCCACGAACAGCAGCAGGAACGACGCGGAGGGTGAGGCGAGCGAGGCCGGCTCGGCCCCGGCCGCGGCCCGTACGTCGTTGTCACAGGCCACCGGCAGGCCGGTACGGGCGGCCAGCTCCGGTCCCAGCCGGGTACCGGTCCAGTCCCGCAGCTGTGTGGTGGCGGCTCGCACGGTGCCGGACACCGGGTCGACCACTCCCGGGGAGGCGACCCCGACGGCCCGGACGGCGTCGGTGGAGCGGCCGGCCGCGGCGATGGTGTCGGCGACGGCGTCCGTCAGGGCGTCGAGCACCGCGGTCGGGCCCGCCGATCCGGGCGTGGGACGGGTGCTGCGGCCGGACAGAGTGCCGTCCGCAGCCACAAGGGCCGCCGCGATCTTGGTGCCGCCCAGGTCGAGCGCGATCACCGGGCGACGCTCGGCCGGTGTGCCGGGATGCGGCGTGCTCATCGCACGGGCTCCAGGCCGGCCGCCGCCACCAGCTCCCGCACCCGGGCGACGGCGTCCTCGCCGAGCGGGAGCTGCGGGAAGGCCGTGAACGGGTGGTCGATGACCCCGCGCAGGTACAGGGCGGCCTTGAAGGCGCCCAGGGCGGAGGAACTGCGGCTCATCTCGGCCTCGGCCCCGACGTCGACCATCGAGAAGAGGGCGACCAGGATCTCCTGCTCCTTGGCCGCCAGGTGCCAGTCTCCGCCGCGGGCCGCGTCGTACAGGCGCACATAGCCGGCCGGGTCGACATTGCCGATGCCCGGCACGACGCCGTCCACGCCCGCCAGCAGCGCCGCGTCCACCGTGAGTTCGGAGCCCGTGAGGATCGAGAAGCCGGGGGCCGGGCCGGAGCGCCTGCCCTCGCGACCGCCGAGTTCGACGATGAGACGGCGCAGCCCGCCCTCGTCGCCGCTGCTGTCCTTCAGACCCGACAGGGTGCCGTCCTCGGCCAGCTCCCGCACCAGCGGGGCGGAGAGCTTGCTGTGCACGGAGACCGGGAGGTCGTACGCGAACAGCGGCATTCCGGAGTCCGCGCGCAGCCGCCGGAAGTGCCCGGCGATCTCGGCGGGATGGGTACGGGTGTAGAACGGCGCGGTCGCGACCAACGCGTCGGCCCCCAGGTCCCGGGCCGTGCGGGCGTGGTCGAGGACGCGCGGCGTGGTGGTGTCGATGACTCCGGCGAGCACCGGCACCCGGCCCGCGGTCGCGTCGACCACCGTCTTGAGAACCAGAGCGCGCTGGGCGTCGGTGAGGTAGGCGACCTCGCTGGTGGAGCCGAGTGCGAAGAGACCGTGCACGCCGCCCGCGATCAGGTGTTCCACGAGTCGGGTGAGCGAGGCGGTGTCGATGTCGCCGTCTGGGGCGAGAGGCGTGCAGACGGGCGGGACGACGCCTTGCAGGGGGCCGGCGGGCAGTGGGGTGCTGGCGGGCATGGTGACTCCGGTGGGTGATGCGTGGTTCACTAGATCTGACGTAAGACGTGGGATGTCCAAGGTCTGCGCCACAATACGCACGGCAGACCGGGACCGGTCAAGGCCCCTTGGGTCCGCAGCGGTGGGCGGGCCCGCAGAAGACGGGAGAGCGAGTGTGGCGCGAGCAACGCGGACCGAGGACGTCCAGGTGCAGATCAAGCGACTCATCCTGGAGCGAGGGCTGGCCCCTGGTGACCCCCTGCCGACCGAGGCCGAACTCGTCGCGCTCATCGACGTGAGCCGCAATTCGGTGCGCGAGGCACTCAAGGCGCTGCAAGCCGTGTGCATCGTCGAGATCCGCCACGGATACGGAACCTACGTCGGCTCGCTCTCCCTCGACCCGTTCGTGGAGGGCATGGCCTTCCGTGCGGCGGTCCGGCAGCGCCTGGGCGAGCCGAGCCTGTACGAGTTGATGGAGGTGCGCGAGGCTCTTGAGGCGGGATTGATCGCGCAGGTGGCGCGCGTGATACCGCAGGAGGACATCGCGGTCCTCTCCGGCCTCGTCGCCGAGATGGAGCACGAGGCCGAGCGGGACGGCCGCGTCAGCGCTGCCACGGACCGGGCCTTCCACCTCGCCCTCTACCGCCCCATCAACAACCACCTGCTGAGCGAAGTCCTCGACGCCTTCTGGGCCGCCCTGCGCCGCGTCCGCACCGAACTGGCCGACGACCACCAGGATCCGGAGGTGACCTGCCGTCAGCACCGGGCGATCGTCGACGCCTTCGAGGCCAGGGACGGCGAGCGCGCCGCCGAGGCGATGCGGCATCACTTCGGGGGGATCCGGAAGCGGTTGACGGAGAACGCGACGCGGGGGTGAACGTCCTGGGGGACCGCAAAGGGACTAGACCACTTCGACGCGCGGCGCTATAGTGCTCAATCCTGCAAGAAAACCACGCTCTTCATGCAAGTACGTGCACCAGCGATTACCCCTAGGGAGTATCCGTGCGTTTGCGGAAGAAGAGAAGTCCCGTGCCATCCAGGCGTTGTAGGCCGTATCTGCTGTTCGCCGCGGTTCTCGCGACCGTCGTCGGTCTGGTGAGCGCACCCTCGGCCAGTGCCGAGCAGGCCCCGACCGCCGCGGCGCCGGGCGGGACAGCCCTGGTCCCCCGTCCGGTCGTGGTGCAACAGGACGCCGGCGAGCGGCCGTTCGTGCTGCGTCCGTCCCTCAAGGTCGTCGCCCGCGGCGAGGCGGCCGATGTGGGTGAACAGCTCGCCGGGCAGCTGCGCCGGGCGACAGGATTCCGGGTGCCGGTACGCAGCGACGGCCACGGCAACGCCGTTGCCATCACGGTGGACCCGAAGGCCGACTACACCGTCGACGGCGCGGCGCCCACCGCCGAGTCGTATGTCCTGGACGTGAACAGCCGCGATGTCTCGATCACCGCGCGCACCGCGCACGGAGCCTTCAACGGTGTCCAGACGCTGCGTCAGCTGCTGCCCGCGTGGGCCGGCTCCGCGACCCCGGTCGTCACGGACTGGCGCGTGCCCGCCACGCACATCGAGGACGCGCCGCGCTTCTCCTACCGGGGCGTGATGCTCGACGTGGCCCGGTCCTTCCAGGAGGTCGACGAGGTCAAGCGCTACATCGACACCCTGTCCCGGATGAAGATGAGCGTGCTGCACCTGCACCTCGCCGACGACCAGGGCTGGCGGATCCAGATCACCAACGACGGCAAGGAGCCGGGTGACCCGATCGACTACAGCGCGCTGCACCGCGTGTCCGGCACGACCGCGATGAACCAGCGGGGCCACCGCGACGAGCTGGGCCGCACCGGCTACTACACGCAGGAGCAGTACCGCGACATCGTCGCCTACGCGAAGGAGCGGTTCGTCACCGTCGTACCCGAGGTCGACGTGCCCAGTCACACCAACGCCGCGCTGCACGCGATCCCGCAGCTCAACACCGACCGGTCGCTGCCCGCGCGCGACGCCAAGACCGGTGTCGTCGACTGGAACGGCAGCGGTGACGTGGGGTACTCGGCCCTCGACGAGCGCCACGACCTCACGTACACGTTCGTCAAGCACGTCTTCCGGCAGCTCGCCGAGATGACCGGCGGCCCGTACGTGCACATGGGCGGCGACGAGTCCCACGCGATGGGCCACGAGCGCTACGTCGACTTCGTCACCCGCGCGGTACCCGCCGTCAAGGAGGCCACGGGAACCGGCATCATGGGCTGGTCCGAGTACGCGGAGGCCGGGCTCTCCCAGCAGCCGGGATACTGGGACGGCTCGGTCGTGCAGTACTGGGTCGGCTCGGGGGACTGGGTACGCGACTTCATCGACAAGGGCGGCAAGGCCGTGGTGTCCGCCGCGGGTGGCTCCTACCTGGACCAGAAGTACACCCCTGACACCCCGATCGGCCTGACCTGGGCCTGCGGCGGCACCTGCGACTTCCAGCGCTACTACGACTGGGACCCGACGACCACCGTCTCCGGAGGTATCCCCGAGTCGGGTGTGCTCGGCGTCGAGGGTCCGCTGTGGTCGGAGACGGTACGGGGCGGCGACCAGGCGGAGTTCCTCACCCTGCCGCGCGCCGCCGCGATCCTGGAGACCGGCTGGACGCCCAAGGACCAGAAGAACGTCACCGACTTCGGTGAGCGTCTCGCCCGGCTGGGCTCACATCTCACCGTGGCAGGCGCCAACTTCTACGAGAGCCCGGGGGCGGGGTGGGCCGCCACCGTCGCCGGCACCGACGCGACCGCGCCGCGAGCGGTGACCTCCCGGGTCGGGCTGGGCCGCGTCGCCGCCCCCGGCACCAAGGTCTCCGAGGACGGCACCCGGATCGTCCCGGACACCGTGTCGACCGACGGCGACCCCGCCTCGGCCAGCGCCCTGACGGAACCGCTGACCGCGACGGCCACCTGCGGGAAGCGGGACCTGCCCGTGACGTTCACCCAGAGCAGGGCACGCGACTCCCTCCACTCCGCCGGCGTCTACACCGCAGGGGTGAAGGCGGCGTTCACCCGGCCCACGACCTGCGTGCTGACCCCGTCGGTGGGAGACCCGGTATCCGTCCGCGTCCGTCCGGCCGCACCGCACACCGAGGACCGCACCCCCGCCGCTGCGCACGCTCCGAAGCTCTCGATTCCGGACGACGTGAAGGCGGGGACATGGGTCCCGCTGAAGCTGGCCGGCTTCGCGCCCGGATACGTCGAGATCCGCATCGACGGCAAGACCGTCTACACGGTGCGCGCGGACGCGTCCGGCGCGTTCGACCGCCACGGCGTCATCCCGGCCGGGACCTACAACGGCGTGCGTGAGGTCAGTGCGGTCCAGGGCGACCGTGTGGCGCGCCGGTCCGTGTCGGTCGACTCCGAGGTACGCCCGCTGCCCGATCCAATCGACCAGTCCACGCTCCGCGTCCACGACGTCGACAGCGAGGAGACCACAGGCGAGGACGCCGCCGCGGTGAACGCCGTCGACGGTGACCGGAGCACGTTCTGGCACACCCAGTGGGCGGGCGGGGCGCCGGACTTCCCGCACCACATCACCCTGGACCTGGGGAAGCGGTACGACGTCACCGGCCTGCAGTACGTGCAGCGGCAGAACGCGCGCAACGGCCGGATCAAGGACTACCGGGTCGAGGTGTCCGAGGACGGCGCCACGTGGACGCGGGTGGCGACGGGCTCCTTCACCGAAGCGCTCACACCGCAGAACGTCGAGTTCGGCGCCGAGCGGGGCCGCTACGTGCGCCTCACTGGCCTCGACTCCCACGCCGGCAACGCCTTCGCCGCTGCCGCGGAACTGAATGTCGGGGGCCGCCCCGTGTGATGGTCTGCGCTGCCAGGTGCTGGGCCAGGGCGTGGCCCAGCACCTCGGGGGCGGCGGTCGGGGTCATGCGGCTCGTCAGGTTCGTACGCGGCGCCGATCACCCGCGTTGCGGCCGCGGTGCGGACGGCCGTCGGCTCCAGTGCGCTGAACGTGAAGTCGAAGCTGTGGGAGCCGTTGGGCGTGGTGTGGTGTTGGGACGGCGCCGTCAGGTCACCGGACCAGAACATCTCCACCGCCTCCTCGGAGGCGGCACCGGCGGGCGCGAGTCCGTCGAGGTCGAAATCGAAGGCATCGTTCACCCCGCCACCCCGGCTGCTCGGCCTCGGGGTGACCAGCACGCGATGGTTGGGGCGGATCGCGCTCGTCGTACACGCCGCGAAGGGTCCGTCGGGCGCGCGCAGGTGCACCAGCGCCTGGTCCAGGTGGTCGCGGTGGCAGGCCGACGGATCGGACAGGCCGGCCTCTGTATCGGTGAATTGCTGCCACGCGAGCCATCAACAACCTGGCCGGGGCCGGGAAGGTGCGTGTCTGTCGCCACAGTCGGTTCATCGGGTGGCTCCTGCGAGTTCGTGCCCGGTGTCCTGGGCGCGCCGGTGGTGGCCAGGGGGTCGGTGACATGGGTGCAGCGCGTTCAGCGGTCCACCTTCCGGTCTCCCGGGCGGGCGATCTCGTCGGGGACGTCGGCGGGCTGACAGGCGAGCAGGCCGTGCTCGCGGCAGTAGGTGTCGTCGAAGGCCGTGCCGACGTAGCGCTGGGGCCCGTCGGGGAAGACATGCGTGCTCCACTCGCCATCGGCCCCCACTGTCCGATGGGTACGCACCACCGGGCACGTCTCCCGGAGCCGAGACCGGCAACCGCCAGGTGGCGGGGCTGCTCCAGTTAGTCGGCGGGACGTTCCGGACGCGTGCCGGATGGGCTCACGAGCGACCCTGCCCGAGCCTGGAGGCGGCCGGTGGTGTCATTTACCACCACCGGCCGAGTCCTTGATCAACTGTCGCGGACGTATCCAGTCGCTCCGTCACATTCAGCACTCAGGCGATTCGGTCGCATCACGTCGTCCTTGCCCTCTGCCAGGTCCGCCAGGCAGAAAGGAGATCAGCCGGATGTCGATCTGCCTGACATTTCTCTGCGCTGTCGCCGAGGCGACCCGAGCCGGCCGATCTTCGGGGAGGTGGCCATGAGCAGGTGCGGCCCGGCTTGCGCGGGCGCCATCGGAGGAGTTCTGCCCCGATGCTCCGCGGTTGTCCGGGCTCCTTCCCCCCGCTGCGCTCGGACTGCTCGTGCTCTCGCCCTCACGGCCGAGGTTGAGCCGGCGCTGCGCACCTTCGACTACGGCAAGTGGCGCGACCGCACCGCCGCCGAAGTCGCCGCCACCGATCCGTACGGGCTCTCCACCTTTCTGACGGACCCGGATGCCGTACCCCACGGGGGTGAATCCGTGCGCCAGCTCTGCCAACGCATCTCGAACTGAGCAGCCTGCCGTCACAGAGGGGGTGCGCAGTGGCGATCACTGAGCCGTACGATGGGCGCGTGACCAGGAGCACCCGATCAAGCAGCAGCAGAGCGTGAACGCGTCGGTGAATCCGTCGGCCGATCCGCTCTCGAAACCGGGGGCCGCGACGGTGGAGACGACCGCCACGCCGATCGAGCCGCCCACTTCGTGGAAGGTGTTGACGACACCTGACGCCAGCCCGGCCTCGCGGTGCTCGACCATGGCGAGTGCCGTGGTGGTCGCGGTGACGAAGACCGCGCCCAGGCCGAGGGAGGCGATCACGAAGCCCGGGAGCAGCCCGGTGTACACG